>JAMNXK010000254.1 GCA_023653245.1 Tagaea sp. | reverse complement strand
TGCCGTTGCGAAGGGGGTGGATTAAAATGCCCCCGTCTTTGGAGGTAAATCCTGAACCATGTCCGCGCCGCCGCGTAGCTTGGCCGGCAAGCGCATTCTGCTCGTCGTCGCGGGCGGGATCGCGGCCTATAAGAGCCTGGATCTGATCCGCCGCTTGCGCGAGCGCGGCGCGTCCGTGCGCGTGGTGCTGACGGCGGCGGCCAAGGAATTCGTGACACCTTTGAGCGCCAGCACGCTGTCGCGCGAACGGGTCTTCACCGATCTGTTCGACCTGACCGACGAGCACGAGATCGGCCATATCCGCCTGGCGCGCGATTGCGATCTGGTCGTCGTCGCCCCGGCCACGGCCGATCTGCTCGCCAAGATGACGCAAGGCTTGGCGGGCGATCTGGCCACGACCGTGCTGCTCGCCACCGACAAGCCGATCTTGGTGGCGCCCGCGATGAACCATGTCATGTGGGCGCATGCGGCGACGCAAGCCAATATGGCGACGCTCGAAGCGCGCGGCGTGATGCGCGTCGGCCCGGAGTCGGGCGAACTCGCCGAAGGCGAGACCGGGGCCGGCCGGATGAGCGAGCCGCTCGCCATCGTCGCCGCGATCGAGACCTATTTCCAGGCGCACGCGCCCTTGTCGGGCGTGCGCGCGCTGGTCACCTCGGGCCCGACCCACGAAGCCATCGACCCGGTGCGCTACCTCGCCAACCGCTCCTCGGGCAAGCAAGGCCATGCGATCGCCGCGGCCCTCGCGTCGCTGGGGGCCGAGACGCTCCTGGTCAGCGGGCCCACGCGCTTGCCCGATCCGCCGGGCGTGGAAGTTCGCGGCGTCGAAAGCGCCCGGGACATGCTGGCCGCGTGTTTGGCCGCACTGCCCGCCGACGTCGCGGTGTGCGCCGCCGCCGTCGCCGATTGGCGGCCCGCCGCGGCCGGCGATTCCAAGCTCAAGAAAGACGGCGCGCCGCCGGCGCTCGCCCTCGTCGAAAACCCCGACATCCTCGCGACACTCGCGCGCCATGCGCGGCGGCCGAAACTCGTGATCGGCTTCGCGGCCGAGACCGGCGACCTGATCGCGCATGCCCAAGCCAAGCGCGCGCGCAAAGGCTGCGACTGGATCCTGGCCAACGACGTTTCGATCGGGACCGATACTTTCGGCGGCGACGCCAACAGCGTGCATCTGATCGACGCGACGAGCGTCGAATCCTGGGACCGGCAAAGCAAAGACGACGTCGCGCGCCGCCTGGCGTCGCGGATCGCCGCCCATCTCGCCAAGGCCGCCGCAACATGACGCCGCTCGAAATCGATCTCGTGCGCTTGGCGCACGCCGACGGGCTCGACCTGCCCAGCTACGCCACCCCGGGTGCTGCGGGGCTCGATCTGCTGGCCGCGATCGCCGAGCCGGTCGATCTGGCACCCGGCGCGCGCGCGCTGATCCCGACCGGGCTGACGATCGCGCTGCCCGCTGGCTACGAAGCGCAAGTGCGGCCGCGCTCGGGCCTCGCCCTGAAGCACGGAATCACCGTGTTGAATTCTCCGGGCACGATCGACGCCGATTATCGCGGCGAGATCGGAATTGTTCTGATCAACCTCGGAAACGCGCCCGTGCGCCTTGAAAGAGGCATGCGCGTGGCCCAACTCATCGTCGCGCCGGTGACGCAAGTCGCCCTCGTCGAACGCCGAACTCTCCCCCCCACGAACCGCGCCGGCGGCGGTTTCGGTTCAACCGGCAGATAGGTCCCCCCGCCATGCTGCGCCTCACCAAAAAGCTCCTCTTCGGCATCGAAGCGGTGCTCGATATCGCCTACAACGCCAAAGCCCGCCCCGTGCAGGCCTCGTCGATCACCAAGCGCCAGGGCATCCCGAAGCGCTATCTCGAACAGGTGCTGCAAGCGCTGGTGCGCGCGGGCGTGCTCGCCGGCCAGCGCGGCCCCAAGGGCGGCTATCGCCTCGCGCGCCCGGCCGAATCGATCACGGTGGCCGAGATCGTGCGCATCGTGCGCACGATCGAAATCGCCCCCGATCCGCTGATGGGCGCGCCGGCCAGCGCGCTCGGCCACAAGATCGTGCGGCCGATCTGGATGGACTTGCAGACCGAGCTGCTCGCCCGCCTCGACGGTCTCACCTTGGCCGAGCTGGTCGAGCGCGCCAAGAAAAGCGGCGTCGAGTACGACACCTGACATGGCCGACGCGCTGGACGACCATTCGTTCCGGCGTTACGCGCGCCATTTGATCCTCGACGAGATCGGCGAGGAAGGGCAGGCGAAGCTGCTCGCCTCGCGCGTGCTGATCGTGGGTGCCGGCGGGCTCGGCTCGCCGGTGGCGCTCTATCTCGCGGCGGCCGGCGTGGGGCATTTGACGCTGGTGGACGACGACACGGTCGATCTCACCAATCTGCAGCGCCAGATCGTCCACGGCGAAGCGTCGATCGGCCGGGCGAAGGTCGACAGCGCCGCCGAGACGCTTCGGCGCCTCGATCCGCGCATCCGGGTGGACGGGAAAAAGCTGCGCGTCGAGGAAAGCAATGTCGATGCGCTGATCGCCGGCCACGATCTGGTGGTCGACGGGTCGGACAATTTCGCCACGCGCTTCGCCGTGCACGACGCTTGCTACCGCGCGCGCACGACGCTGGTCTCGGCCGCGATATTGCGCTTCGAAGCGCAGCTGGCGACCTACAAGGCCCATGACGGCAAGACCGCGTGTTTGCGCTGCCTGCATCCCGAGCGGCCGCCGGCGGATCTGATCCCGCGCTGCGAGGAGGCGGGCATTCTGGGCTCGGTCGCGGGCGTGGCGGGCACGCTGCAAGCGACCGAAGCGCTCAAGGAATTGCTGGGCTTGGGCGGCGGCCTCGCGGGCAAGCTGCTGATCTACGACGCGCTCGGGCCCGATTTCCGGACCATCGCCGTGCCCAAAGACCCGCATTGCAAGCTCTGCGGCCCCCGCCCATAATCCGCGCCTTCCGAGTCCCAATTCCGAGACCCTGCATGCGACTCTTCCGCGCTTTGGCGTTCGCGTTCTGCGCCCTGCTCGCCGTCCCGGCCGCCGCCCAACCGGCGCCGACCGACCGCGAGAATCTCCTCTACATCGAGCTCGATTACGGCCGCGTGGTGATCCAGCTGCGCCCGGATATCGCGCCGCGCCACGTGGCGCGCGTCAAGGAGCTCGCGCGCGCGGGCTTTTACGACGGCATCGTGTTCCACCGCGTGATCGAAGGCTTCATGGCCCAGACCGGCGATCCGACCGGCACGGGCACCGGCGGCTCGGGCAAGGGCAACGTGCAGGCCGAATTCAGCCGCGTGCCGTTCGAGCGCGGGATCGTGGGCGCCGCGCGTTCGCAAAGCCCGAATTCCGCCGACAGCCAGTTCTTCATCATGTTCCGCCGCAACCAGGGGCTCGACGGGCAATACACCGTCTGGGGCCAGGTGATCGCGGGCATGGAACACGTGGACCGCATCCGCCGCGGCGAACCGCCGCGCATTCCCGACCGCATGCGTACCGTGCGCGTCGCCGCCGACGTGAGGGACTGACATGACCGCCGAACTCGACGACACGATCTACCTCGATCTGGATTGGGGCCGCGTGACCATCAAGCTGCGTCCCGATCTGGCGCCCAACCACGTCGCGCGCGTGAAGGAATTGGCGCGCGAAGGATTCTACGACGGGCTCAAATTCCACCGCGTGATCGACGGCTTCATGGCCCAGACCGGCTGCCCCGACGGCACCGGCATGGGCGGCTCGGGCAAGAACCTGAAGTCCGAGTTCTCCAAGGCGCCGTTCGATCGCGGCGTGGTCGGGGCGGCGCGCGCGCAGAGCCCGCATTCGGCCGACAGCCAATTCTTCATCATGTTCGACGAAGGCCATTTCCTGAACGGCCAATACACGGTCTGGGGCGAAGTGACCGACGGCATGGAGCATATCGACCGCATCGCCAAGGGCGAGCCGCCGCGCAAGCCCGACACGATCAAGAAGATGAGCGTCGCCGCCGACGCGAAGTAGCGCTCACGCCTCCGGCCAGCGGCGGTGGAGCCACAGCCACTGCCCGGGCCGGGCGCGGATCCAGGTTTCCATGCGCGCGTTGACCGCGGTCATCAGCGTCACGGTGTCCGCGTTGCGGTCGCCGGTGCGCGGAATGTCCATCGGCGCTTCGACCGTCACGCGGAATTTCGGCGCGGCCCCCAGCCGCTCGACCCGCACGGGCAGCACCGCGCAATCGAAGCGCAGCGCCAGCGCCGCCAAAGCGGGTGCGGTCATCGCCGCCGCGCCGAAGAACGGCACGGCGATGCCGTCGTTCATTTTCTGATCGAGCAGCATGCCCAGATGCTTGCCCTGCTTGAGGGCTTGCATCGCAAGCCGCGCGCCGGAGGCACCTTTGGGGATGAGCCCGGCGGCGAAGGCGCCGCGCCCCTCGCGGAACAGCGTCTCGACATGGCGGTTGTTGGCTTCGCGATAGATCAAATGCACGGGCGTGCCGTGGCGCGCGGCGGCGAGCCCGGCGAGTTCCCAATTGGCGAGATGGGCGGCGAAGAAAATGATCGGCTTGCCCGCCGCCTTGGCGGCATCGACATGCTCGGCGCCCGCGACTTCGATGTCGGCGTCCGGCACGAACACGGTCAGGCGCGTGAGATGCGGATACTCGGCCGCCGTGCGCCCGAGATTGTCCCACATCTCGCGCACGACGCGTTCGATCCCGTCCGCGCCGAGCTCGGG
>JAMNXK010000253.1 GCA_023653245.1 Tagaea sp. | reverse complement strand
TGGCGCCGCCGTTCCGCGTCGGCGGCCAGTTCGGCGCGCGCGCGTTCTTCGGCCAAGCGCTTGTTTTCGGCGATGCGATCGCGGAACACCGCCAATGCCGTCGCCATGCGGCCGATCTCGTCGCGCCGGCCGATTCCGGGGATCGCGGCGGCTTCGTCGCCGGCGGCGACCTTCTCCATCGCGTGTTCCATGGCGACCAGCGGCTTCAACGTGCGCCGCACCACCAACCACAGCCCCACCGCCACGAACAGCAGCACCACGCCGCCCGCGATGGCCGCGTCGCGCGAGATCGCTTCGGCCGCCTTGACGAACTCGGCCTCCGGAATGCCCACGAAGACCAAGCCGATCACGCGACCCGAGGAATCGCGGATCGGATCGTACGCGGTGAAGTAAGGCTGCCCGAGAATGATGTTGGGCCCGCGATAGGGCTTGTTGTCCTTGAAGATCGCGTCGTGCACGACGCCCGGCGCGAGGCGCGTGCCCACCGCGCGCTGCCCGTCGGGGCGCACGATGTTGGTCGCCACGCGCAGATCGCCGCGGAAGATCGTCGCCACGCCGCCGACCGCGGCCTTCACGCGATCGACGGTGGCGAGATCGCCGTCGAGCGAGTGGCCGCCGACCATCAGCTTGTCGCCCTCGATCCGGAACTCGCGCCCATGCACGCCGATCAAGTCCTGGAGAATCCGCATGTTCGCGTCGAGCCGCGCCATGCCTTGAACGTGCAATTCGCGATCCGCGCGTTCGACCGTGACGTAGATCGTGGCGGCCAGCGCAAGCCCGGCGCCCAGAATGGCGGCGCAAGCGATGCGCCCGCCGATCGACACGCGCGACCACAATGTCGCGGGGAAACGCAAGACGGCGATCGGGGCGGATTTCATGGGCGGACTCCTCGGGGGGAAGGATCGTTCCCGCGAGTCCTAGAGCCAATTCATTAATCGAAC
Source organism: Tagaea sp. (assembly GCA_023653245.1). The sequence goes on along the minus strand of JAMNXK010000253.1, from coordinate 3,763 downwards.
GTAATCGCCGCGCCGATTCATCGGACCGAGCGTCGCAAAGTTTCCGCCACGCGCTCGGGCGGGCTTGATCTTGCGCGCGCACCGCGCCAAGTTCGCCGGCGATGGCTCTCTCCCGCAACCTTTGCCGCGCGCGCGCGGCCGCGCCATGAGCGAGTTCGCGCGGCCTTACGCGCTCGACAAACTCGGCGATCGCCCCGTCGCGACAGCGATCGAGGCCGACGAGGGCGAGCGCAAGGCGCTCGCCGCGCGCTTCGGCGTGCTGGGCATTTCGCGCCTGGCGGCCAAGTTCAAGATCCGCCGCGCGCGCGCGGGCCGTGCCGTGCGCCTGGAAGGCGCCGTCGAAGGCGAGGTCACCCAGGCTTGCGTGGTCTCGCTCGCCCCCGTGCGCCAAACCATCCGCGAGAAATTCGTCACGCTCTACGTGCCCGAGGCCGATCTCAAGCCCATCGAGATGGACGACGAAGGCGGGGTGTCGCTCGACGCCTTCCTGGGCGACGAGGAACTCGAAGAAGCGCTGCCCGACGGCCCGCTCGATCTGGGGGAAATCGCCGCCCAGGAATTCGCCGTCGCCATCGATCCCTATCCGCGCGCGCAAGGCGCCGGGTTCAAGGCCGATTGGGGTGCGGGCGCGCCGCTCGCCTCGCCGTTCGCCGATCTCCGGGCGAAACTCGCGAAACGCGAGGAATGACAACGGGTTAGTTTTGACTTGAGCGGATGACGCCAATCGTCTATCAAGACGCCCGTTTCCGGACTAACTTGGAAGACGAAATTTGTGGGCCGGCCCGCGCGACTGCGGCGGCCCCCGGCAAGAGGTCGTGTCATGGCGGTTCCGAAAAAGAAAGTCTCTCCCTCGCGGCGCAACATGCGCCGCTCGCATCACGCTTTGGCGGGTTCGGCCTATTCCGAATGCCCGAATTGCGGCGAGCTCAAGCGTCCGCATCACGTGTGCGGCGCGTGCGGCTACTACGACGGCCGCGAAGTCGTGAGCGCGGCGGCACCGCCGGCGCAGGGCTGAGGACGCTGGCCGCGCCGATTTGGAGCGGGCGCCGGTGAGCCAGAAACTCGTTCTGTCGATCGACGCGATGGGCGGGGACGCCGCCCCGGCGATGCCGGTGCAGGGCTGCGAGCGCGCGTCCGAGCGCTTCCCGTTCGTCGAGTTCATGCTGCACGGCGACGAAGCCCAGCTCGCCCCCCTGGTCGCCAAGACCAAATACCTCAAGTCCCGCGCGCGCATCGCGCACACGCCGGACGTCGTGCCGAGCGACATGAAGCCGTCGGTGGCGCTGCGCGCGGGCCGCAAATCGAGCATGCGCCTGGCGATCGACGCGGTGAAGGACGGCTCGGCCGCCGGCGTCGTCTCGGCGGGCAATACGGGCGCGCTCATGGCCATGGCCAAGATCGCGCTGCGCATGCTGCCGGGGATCGACCGGCCGGCGATCGCCTCGTTCTTCCCGACCAGCAAGGGCGAGAGCGTGATGCTCGACCTCGGGGCCAATGTCGACTGCGACGCCAACAACTTGGTGCAGTTCGCGCTGATGGGCGAGGTGTTCGCGCGCACGGTGCTGGGCCTCACGCATCCGAGCGTCGGCCTGTTGAACGTCGGCTCGGAAGAGATGAAGGGCCACGAGGAGCTGCGCGCGGCCGCCGCCATTTTGCGCGACACGCATCTGCCGATCCGCTTTTACGGCTTCGTCGAAGGCGACGACGTGCCCGCCGGCACGGTGGACGTCGTGGTGACCGACGGCTTCACGGGCAACGTCGCGCTCAAGATCGCCGAGGGCACGGCCAAGCTCTATTCGGGCTTCCTCAAGGGCGCGTTCGCCTCGTCGTTCCTGGCCAAGATCGGCTATCTGTTCGCCAAGTCCGCGCTCGCCAAAGTGCGCCTGCGCACCGATCCGCGCCGCTACAACGGCGCCATGTTCGTGGGCGTGAACGGCATCGTGGTCAAGAGTCACGGCGGCACCGACGCGCTGGGCTTCGCCAACGCGATCGGCGTGGCCGTCGACATGGCCACGCACGGTTTCAACGACAAGATCAAATCCGAGCTCGCCCATTTGGGCGTGAGCGCCGCCGCGCCCGAAGCGGCCGCCGGCTGAGGGTTTCCGATGTCCGCCAAGATCAGCCCGTCCGCGCGCCATTCGATCGTCAAGGGCTGGGGCGGCTATCTGCCGCCCAACGTGGTCACCAACGATCAGCTCGCCAAGCGCGTCGATACCAACGACGAATGGATCGTCGCGCGCACCGGCATCCGCCAGCGCCATATCGCAAGCGAGAACGAGCGCACCTCCGACCTCGCGGTCGAGGCGGCGAAGAAGGCGCTCGCGCAAGCGGGCCGGAAGGCCGAGGAGATCGACCTCATCGTCGTCGCCACGACCACGCCCGACCACACGTTTCCGGCCACGGCCACGCAAGTCCAAGCCAAGCTCGGCAACACGACCGGCTTCGCGTTCGACATCCAAGCCGTGTGCTCGGGCTTCGTCTACGCGCTGGCCGTCGCCGACAATTTCATCAAGGCCGGCCAGGCGAACACCGCGCTCGTGATCGGCGCCGAGACCTTCACCCGCCTGCTCGACTGGCAGGACCGCACGACCTGCGTGCTGTTCGGCGACGGGGCGGGCGCGGTGCTGCTCGAGGGTGCGGATGGCCCGCCCGCGCGCGAAAACCGCGGCGTGCTCTCGACCCATCTGCACTCCGACGGGCGCTTCAAGGACGCGCTGTTCGTCTCCGGCGGTCCCGGCTCGAACGGCGAAGTCGGCGTCGTGCGCATGAACGGCCAAGAAGTGTTCCGCCACGCGGTCCAGAAACTCGCCGACGTGGTCGAAGAGGCGCTCGCCGCCCACGGCCTGGCCGGCAAGGACATCGATTGGCTCGTGCCGCATCAGGCCAACCAGCGCATCATCGACGGCATGGCCAAGAAGCTCGGCCTGCCGAGCGAGCGGGTGGTCTCGACCGTCGCACGCCATGCCAATACGTCGGCCGCGTCGATCCCGCTGGCGCTGGCCGAAGCGGCGTCGGACGGGCGGATCAAGCAAGGTCAGCTGGTCTTGCTCGAAGGAATCGGCGGCGGGTTGACGTGGGGTGCGAGCGTTATCCGCTGGTAACGGCCGCCCAATCGCCCGCCGATTCAAGAGCGGGCGCCATCCCTTTGGAATTGACCGGTTTCCCCGGCTGGGTTAACGTTTCGGCAAGGTTCCAGATTTCCGGGGGTTCGCCCATGTCCGACACGACCGTCACCCGCGCCGATTTGGCCGAAGCGGTGTATCAGGAGGTCGGGCTGTCGCGGAACGATTCCGCGACCTTGGTCGAGACCGTCTTGGGCGAGATCGTCGACGCGCTGACGCGCGGGGAGACGGTCAAGATCTCCTCCTTCGGCAGTTTCTCCGTGCGCCAAAAAGGCCGGCGCATCGGCCGCAATCCCAAGACCGGCGACGAAGTGCCGATCTTGCCGCGCCGGGTGCTGGTGTTCCGCGCCTCGCACGTGCTCAAGAACAAGATCAATCGCGCGCTGACCAAGGCGGCGGCACCCGTCGCCAAGCCGCCGGGCGCGCCCCCGGCGCCCCCGCCCGCGGCGAAAGTCTAGTCGGCCATGGCCGAACCCGCCGCCTTCGCGGGGTCGCTTTCCATGCGGCGTCCGGGCAAATCGGCCGAGGCGTTCCGCACGATCAGCGAGGTCGCGGGCGATCTCGACGTGCCCCAGCACGTGCTGCGCTTTTGGGAAACGCGCTTCGCCCAGATCAAGCCGCTGAAGCGGGCGGGCGGGCGG
>JAMNXK010000252.1 GCA_023653245.1 Tagaea sp. | reverse complement strand
TCGGCGTTCTTGAGGTCGGAGAAATCCAGCTTCGCCGGATCCCAGGCGAGGTCGCGCGCCTGCTCGCACAGCTTCCAGATATCCGGATAGGCCATCTCGGCGACGATGGGATAGGGGTTCGGGTTCTGAACCACTTCTTCGAGCATCGAGGCTTCCATGGCGCGTCTCCGGATTTCGGGATCAAATGTACGGTAAACCGGACTTGATCCTACGACAAGTCTTTCCAAACCGCATTTTGCGCTTCGAACGCGGGCAATTCCATATGTTCGCGCCGGCCATCGGTGGCGAAGGCGAGGGAGCCGGTATGTCCGGCGCGGCGTTGGGTCGCGATCGCGGCGGCGAGTTTGGCGCGCGTGTCGGCGCCCTCGGCGATCAGATCGGCCAGCAGGGCCACGCCATCGGCGGCGTAGGCCGCATAGCGCGTGAAGCCCCCGGCGGCGGGTGCGTGGGCTTCCGACACGCAGATCGTTCCGTCGGGGGGTGGCGCGTCGTCGATCCGGATCGCGGCGGCCGAGAGCACGGGCCCGCGCCAGAAGCTGGCGCGCAGTTCCGCCAGCAGTGCCGCCGTGTCGGGCGCGCCGGCGGGCTTGGCGCCCTTGAAGGCTTTCCACCATCCCAAGGGGGCGGCGGCGAGATGGATCGCATCGGGGTTTTCGTCGCGCGCCACGATCGTGCCGCCCGCGCGCGCGAACGAATCCGCGAACAGCCCGGCGTGGACGCGCGCGTAGTCGGTCCGATCGCCGATTCGCGCCACGCGCGTCCAGTCGCGCGAAATCGCGATCTTGGCGAGCGCGTCGTTCTCCTCGGCGAAACTCGCGCAGAGGCGGAACAGGCCGGGGCGCGGCCGCGCCATCACGTCGGGCCGGTGCGCGCCCCAGATCAGGATCGGCAGGCCGGCGGTTTCGTAGACGTCGAGCGCCGCCATCGCCGCGACGGTGCAGTAGTGTCCGACCACGCCGAGCACGGCGGGCTCCTCGGCCAGCGTGCGCGCCGAAGAAGCGCCGCCTTCGGGCGAGCAGCGATCGTCCGCGACGCGCAACGCAAAACGGCCGCCGAGCGTTTGCTCGACGGCCGTCAGCGCTTCGCGGCCGACGGCTTCGACCGCCCCCGACAGCGGGGCGGCGAAGCCGATCGCGGGCCCGTCAGCGGGTATTGACGATCTCCATCAGCGCGTTGAGGCCGCCGAACTTCGGCGCTTCGGCTTCCCAGATCGGGCGCATCGCTTCGCGCCACGGCGCTTCGTCGACCTTGATGACGCGAAGTCCGCGCTGGCTCATGCGGCCGATCGCGGCGTCCTCTTGCGCCTTGTGCAGGCCGTTGATGTGCCGCGCCATCTCCACCGCCGTCGTCGTCATCGTGCGCTGATGTTCGGCCGACAGGCGCTGCCAATACTGGCGCGAGAACACGATCGCGCCGACCGCCCAGATATGACCGGTCTCGGTCATGTTGGGGGCGACCTCGAAGATGCGCAGCGTCTCGGTCGGGCCTTTGGTCAGGTCCATCATGTCGGCGACGCCCGTCGACAGCGCGTTGTAGGTCTCGGTGATCGGAATCGGCGTCGGGTTGGCGCCGAGCGCGCGCCAGATCGAGATGTGCAAGGGGCTCTGCAGCACGCGCATGGTCTTGCCGCGCACGTCGGCGACGGTATTGACCGGCTGGCGGCTCAGCACGTGGCGCGCGCCGTAGGTGAAGAAGGCGGGCACCTCGAAGCCTTGCGCGCGATAGAGCGCCTTGTAGCGCTCGCCGATCGCGCCGTTGACGACCTTATCGACGTGATCCCAGTCGCGGAAGATGAAGGGCATGTCGAAAATTTGGCCCTCGGGCACCCATTGCGACAGCGAGGCGAGCGTGGAGTCCGCACCCTGGATCGAGCCCAGGCGCATGCCTTCGGCGTTCTCGCGCTCGCCGCCGAGCTGGCCGCCCGGGAAGATTTGGAGTTCGACCGTGCCGCCGGTGCGCTCGCGCGCGAGCTCGGCGAAGCGCCGCCACATCGCGGTGTTGGGCGCGTTCTCTGGCTGGACGACGCCGATGCGCGCGGCCGGCGCGCGCTGGGCGAAGGCCGGCAGGCCGGCGAGGGTGGCGGCGCCGGCGAGTCCGGCGCCGAAGCCGCGGCGGGAAATCTGGGTCATGGGGAAGCCTCCTGTTTTCTTGGTTGGGTTCAAAGTCCGAGCCAGAGCAGGCCCATCGAGATGCCGGGAACGTAGGTCACGAGCGCGAGCGCGGCGAGCAGCGCCGCCAGATAGGGGGCGAGCGCCGCGAACACCTCGACCACCGGCAAGCGCGTCACCGTCGAGACGATATAGGCGAGGATGCCGACGGGCGGGGTCAAGCCGCCGATCATCAGATTGCAGATCACGATCAGGCCGAAATGCACGGGCTCGACGCCGAAGCGCTCGACCAGCGGCAGGAACATCGGCGCCAGGATCAGGATCGCCGCCCCGATATCCAGGAACATGCCGGAGACCAGCAACACGGCGTTCAAGAACAGCAGCACGATCCAGCCTTCGGTCAGCCACGCGGTGCCGAACTCGACGATCGCCTGGGGCACGCGCTCGGTCGTCAGCACGAAGCCGAAGGGCACGGCCGCGCCGATCAGAAGGCCGATCATCGCCCCGTCGATCGCCGTGCTCGACAGGGTTTGCCACAGGGATTTGAGCGTGTAGGCGCGCATCCAGAAGGCGCCGACCAGGAAGGAATAGGCGACCGCGACCGCGCCGGTTTCGGTCGGCGTGGCCACGCCGAAGCGCAAGGAGGCGACGATGAACAAGGCGAGCAGCATCACCGGGATCGCCGCCTTGGCGGCCGACCCGCGTTCGGCCCAGCTCGCCCGAGGCGCGCTGGCCCGATAGCCGGCGCGCCGCGCGACGAACGCCACGGCGAGCATCAGCGCCGCCGCGTAGAGCAGGCCCGGCAGAATCCCCGCCAGGAACATCTGCCCGACCGAAATCCCCGTCGCCGCGGCGATGATCAGCATGCCCACCGAAGGCGGGATGATGTTGGGCAGCACGGCCGACGCCGCACAGGTGGCGGCGGAGAAGCCCGGCTTGTAGCCGTCCTTGATCATCGCGGGATGGAGCATCTTCGCGTTGAGCGCCGCGTCGGCGTTCGACGAGCCCGAAATCCCGCCATAGAGCGTCGCCGACACCACGGTCACTTGCGCCAGCCCGCCGCGGAAGTGGCGTACAAGCGTATGCGCGAAATCGATCAGCCGCGTGGTCAGGCCGCCCACGTTCATCAGCGCGCCCGCGAGCAGGAACAGCGGAATGGCGAGCAGCAGGAATTGGCCCGAGCCGCGCACCACGTTTTGCACGATCGCCGGCGTGGGCAGCAGATCGACCGAAAGATTGGCCGCGAACACCGCCATCAGCATCGAAAACGCGACCGGCACGCCCAGCACGAGACAGATCAGGAAGGCCGCACCCATCGCCCAGACGGGCTCGATCTCGGGCAAAACGAGCCAGCGGAAATGGTCGAGCGCCGCGTAGGCGGCGAAGCCGAGCGCCACCCCGAGCGCGCCCAGCCACTTCCCGTCGGGCCGGTCGAGATCGCGCAGCGCGATATAGACCAGACCCAGCGCGCAGCTCGCCGGAATGCCCGCGTATTGCAGCCAGGCGGGCAGCGCCAGGGCCGTGGAGCGGCCGCCGAGCAGGCTCAGCAATTCGTGCGCGGCGAACATCAGCACGATGGTCGCGTAGGCGACCAGCGCGTCGACCAGCATTTGATGGGCTTTGCGCAAGCCGGGGGTCATCAGCGCGTCGATCCCGGCGATGGCGATGTGCAGCCGCCCGCGATGGGCGAGCGGCACGCCCAGGAAGATCAGATAGATGAACAGCCACTGCCCGGCTTCGCCCGTCCAGGTCAGCGAGGCGGCGAAGACGTAGCGCGAGATCACGCCGGCGAGCGTGACCGTGGCGATCGCGACCAAGCAGAACACCGCCAGCGCGCCGACCAGCGAATCGAGCGCGTCGAGCAGCCGCGCGCTCGGCGATCTTGGCGTATCCAGGCGGTCGGTTTCGGTCGCGGCGTTCGCCATTCTTGCGGTCCGTGTCGGGCGCCCATTGACGCCCACGCGGACCGGCCCGTCAACCTGATTCCATCGAATGTACGGACAAGCGTACTTTATGGCCGCGCGTAGTCGTCGGCCAAGCGTTCGATATCGGCCTCGTCGAGGCGCTCGCCGTACTGGATTTCGATCAGAATCAGGGTCTCGGTCCCGTCGTTTTCCAAGCGATGGACCGCGCGTTTGGGGATCGCGATGGACCCGCCCGGCGCCAAGCGCCGCGTGCGCGCGCCCAGCGTGACCAGGCCTTCGCCCGCGACCACGACCCAGCGCTCGGCGCGGCCCTCGTGGCGCTGCAAGGACAGTCGATGGCCGGGGACGACCTCGATGCGCTTGACCGCGTGGCCGGCCCCCACGTCGAGCACGCGCCACTTGCCCCAGGGCCGGCGGCCGGATTGTCCCGCCTTGTACAGATTTTTCGCCATAATGCCGATGTTCGCGCTTCGACCGCCCGGGGGCAACCGATATCGCCCGCGTAACCCGTGCCGTCGCGTCCGCGAACCGACAGCGCCGCCGTACATCGAGGAATTCCGTGAACGAATCGCCGCCGCACCGCTTCGCGCGCCTTGCCCGGCTGCTGCCTTCCCTGGCCGAACGCCACCAGATGCCCGAGCGGGTGCGCGCCGAAATCGCGGTCGAGCAGCATCGCGGCGACGTGCTGGTCAGCGTCGT
>JAMNXK010000251.1 GCA_023653245.1 Tagaea sp. | reverse complement strand
GATCGCCGCGATCTCGGTGTTCGATTTGAGTCCCGGCGTGCTGGCGATGAGCCAGCGCGAGGGCCTGGCCTATCGCCTGTCGGGCACCGCGTTCCTCGGCGGCTTGGGCGGCGGCTCGCTGCCCTTCGCCCGCGAGGGGCGGCTGATCAAGGGGGCGTGAACGGCGAACGCTTGAAAGCTCACGCGGCTTTCCGCGCGCCGCGCTTTTCCTTAATGCCGCGCAAGGAGACCGGCGCGCGATCCTTGAAACGCACGATCAGATCGAGTTCGCCGCCGAGCGCCGCCACATAGGCGCGCAACGTCGAAAGCAGGAGATCGCCACGCGCCTCGGCGCGCGAGACGGCCTCTTGTCCGACGCCGAGCTTGCGGGCGAGTGACGTCTGGGTGCGCGCGCGCGGCCCGCCCTCGATCTCGCGCGCGCCCGCGCCCTGATGGCCGAGGCGGGCTATCCCAACGGCTTCCAAGTCCAGATCGATTGCCCGAACGGCAATTACGAGCAGGTCTGCGTGGCGTTGGGCGGCATGCTCGCCCAGATCGGCATCCGCCTGAACGTCAGCCTGCAAGCGCCGGCGGTGACGTTCGGCAAGTTCCTGCGCCAGGACACGTCGATGTTCGCGGTCAATTGGGGCGTGCCGACGTTCGACGCGATGTACACGATGCGCGCCATCATGATGACGCGCGAGAAGGTCGGCGCGTCGTCGTGGAACGCGGGCCAGTATTCGAACCCGCGCGTCGACGCGGCGATCGAGGCGGCGCAGAACGAGGTCGACGCGGAGAAGCGCCGCGGGTTCATGCGCGACGCCATGCGCCTGCACAACGCCGAATTGGGCCATCTGCCGCTGTTCCACATGACGATCCCGTGGGCGATGGCGACCCGTATCGACGTGCCGCACCGCGCCGACAATTTCGTGATCGGCAAACGGATCGTGGCGCACTGAGCGCGCCTCAGCTCGCGGTCGAATCGAGCCTGGCGCGGTCGAGCGGGCGGAGGCCGTTGACGCGCATCAGCGAGCGGATGTCGCGCACGTAGTCCATCCCGCGCTCGGAATAGCGCTGCAGATGCTGGGCGAGGGCGTGGCCGTCGAGCGGCCTGCCCTCGCGCCGCGCCTGTTCGCGCGCGCGGCGGAAATCGGCGTAGGCGCGATGGGTGTTGAGATTGGCGGCGTAGGCGGCGACGGCGTGTTCGAGCTGCTCGAATTTGCGCACGCGCCCGTCTTCGTCGCCCGCGCGGAAGACCATCTGACCGAACAGCGCCTGGCCCGCCTGGGCCACGCGCGAAGTGCCCCAGCCGGTTTCCATCGCCGCTTGCGCCAGCGCCAGCGACACGGGCACGGCGTCCACGCGGCGCAGCAATTCGCGCGCGCGCGCGGGCTCGACGTCGTAGCGCTCGGCCAGCTCGGCGAGCCAGTCGCGGTCGGCGGGCGAAGCGTCCGCGCCGGCGGCCAGAACGTCCTCCAGCCGCGCGCGTTCGGCCAGCAGGCGCTCGTTTTCCATCAACAGCAGCGGCAGCAGCGTCTTGAGGAAGACGCTCTTGCGCATGTCGCTGGAATCGAGCGCGCCCATGTCGCGCGGCAGACGCTCGACGATCAGGCGCGGCACGATCTCGGCACCCTGGCGGGCGGCGTCGAGCACGAAGCCGCGCTCGAGATAAAGCCGGTAGAGCTCGCCCGCGGCCTTGCCCGCGACGCGCGTGACGGGCGCGCGTTCCGGCTCGCGTTCGCCGTCTTCGACGCGATCGTCGTCGATCGGCGGCGCCAGCGGCACGATCAGCGCCGCGCGCCATTGCGCGTCGCCCGGCGCGTGGACGGCGAACGCCGCCAGCGCGAGCGTGGCGAGGGCGGCCAAGGCGGCCATGAGCGGGGCGGGAAACGCGGGCGTCGGCGCGGAAGCGCGCGCGCCCGCCGCAAGGGCGGTTCGGTTCATATCGAATCCTTCGGGAAGGGCGCGAGGCGGGGTTGCCCTGTCAGGCGACCGCGCGGACCTCGACGATCTCCGGTATGTAATGGCGCAGCATGTTCTCGATGCCGGCCTTCAGCGTGGCGGTCGAGGACGGGCAGCCCGAGCACGAGCCCTGCATATGCAGATACACGATGCCCTCTTCGAATCGATCGAACACGATGTCGCCGCCGTCTTGGGCGACGGCCGGGCGCACGCGCGTGTCGAGCAGCTCGATGATCTGGGTGACGAGTTCGGCGTTTTCGCCGTCGGCGGCGCCGTGGGCGGCACCCGCCGCTTCGGTCATCGCCGGCGCGCCGGAGGTGAAATGCTCCATGATGGCGCCGAGCAAAGCCGGCTTCATCAGATGCCAGTCCTTGTCCTCGGCCTTGGTCACGGTCACGAAATCCTGACCCAGGAAGACCCCAGCCACGCCGGCCACGCCGAAAAGCTTGCCGGCGAGCGGCGAGCGCTGGGCGGCTTCTTCGGCGGTTTTGAAATCGGCCGAACCTTGGCCCAGCACATCCCGGCCGGGCAGGAATTTCAAGGTCGCCGGATTCGGCGTCGTTTCGGTCTGGATAAACATGACGGACACTCCCAAATCTCGCGGCTTGAACGAAAGGTTGCTCTCGCCGACAGGGGTGGGGTCGGGTAGGGGGTACATGGCGACGAAAGCCCGGCCGGTCAACCCCGTTCTTGCAACATATTGAAATATCAGGACATCGAACCGTGAATTCCTTCTCGCAACTGCGAAATGCCCCGATCGGCGTGCTCGAGCGGCGGCGCTACACGAGGCCCGAATCGGCCCGGCCGAAGGCCGCCGATTTGGACGCGCTGCTCGCCTGGGCGCATGGCCGGGCCTATGGGATCGGCAGCCCGATCAAGCTGGTGGACGCCTTCGCGTGGCGCTTGGCGTCGATCGGGGTGCCGGTCGATCGGCTGGGAATCTCGGTCGCCCTGCTGCATCCCCAGTTCGGCGGCTACGGAATCAGGTGGTGGCGCGAGCCTGGCCACGCCGAGGAGGCGCTGGTCGAGCACGAGGTGCGCCAGACCGACACCTACAAATCCAGCCCCTTCCCGCCGGTCGTCGAGCGCGGCGAGACGCTGCGGGTGAAGATCGAGGGAACGGACGCGACACCCTATCCGGTGATCGCCGATCTGCGCGACCAGGGCTATACGGAGTACGTCGCGTTGCCGATCGCGCTGGGCGGCTTTCTGCCCGCCGATCCGAAGCGCCGCTTCCAGGTCTGCAATCTTTCCACCAAGCGCCCCGGCGGGTTTTCGGAGCGGGATCTTGTCGCCGTGCGCGCGGCCTTGGCGGCCCTCGAAGGGCCCCTGGCGCTGGTCACCGAGCGGCGCATCGCGGGCGATCTGCTGTCGGTCTATCTGGGCCGCGCGACGGGCCCGCGCGTGCTGAAGGGCGAGGTGGCGCGCGGCACGGGCGAGTCGATTCGGGCCGCGATCCTGACGACCGACATGCGCGGCTTCACCACGCTGGCCGATCGCCTGCCCGAGGCGCGCACGATCGAAATCCTGAACGCCTGGTTCGAGGCGCAAGTCGGCGCCGTGCACGCGAATCGCGGCGAGGTGCTGAAATTCATGGGCGACGGGATGCTGGCGATTTTTCCGATCGACGACGTGGAACTGGCGCGCGCCTCGGCGCGCGACGCGCTGGCGGCGGCGCGCGCGGCACTCGCGTGTGCTGCGGGTCTCGACTTCCCCGAAGCGGGCAAGCTGCGCGCGGTGGCCGCACTGCATGCGGGGGAGATCTATTACGGCAATATCGGGGCGCGCGATCGGCTGGACTTCACCGCGATCGGCCCGGCGATCAACGTCGCCTCGCGCCTGGAAGGCGTGGCCAAATCGCTCGACGTGCCGCTGGTCGTCTCCGAGGATTTCGCGGCGCTGTCGTCCGAAACGATGCGCCCGCTCGGCCGCTTTCCCCTGAAGGGCGTGGCCGAGCCGCGCGAGGTGCTCGCCCCTTCGCTTACGTGATCGCGTCGATATCCGCGTCCGACAGGCCGCCGGGCACGATCGTCAGCGGCACGCGCAGCTGGGCCGAATACTTGCCGGCCAGCGCCGTGATCAACGGGCCGGGCCCGCCGCGGCCCGTGCCGGCGCCGAGGACGAGCACGGAAATCGCCGGCTCCTCCTCGAGCAAAGCGAGCAGCGCTTCGCGCGGATCGCCTTCGCGCACGTGCAGCATCGGCGTCTCGCCCGACATGTCGTGCACGTGCTTGGCGAACTCGGCGAGCTTGGTCTCGGCTTGCTGGCGGCGCTCCTCGCGCATCAGCTCGCCCACGCCCATCCACTCGCCGCCTTCGGCGGGCTCGGTGACGTAGAGCATCGCCACCCTTCCGCCCGAATGGCGCGCGCGCCGGCAAGCGAAGCGCAAGGCGACATTGAGCTCGGGGCTCTCGTCGACGACGACCAGGAAAACGCGCTGGGTCTGCGGGCTGCGGTTGGGCATGTCGATGTCCTCCTCGCGAACGCGCTCGGCTATTTCTTGAAGATGGCGCCGGCCGCCCAGCCGGCGAACACGGCGATCAACACCGCAAGCAGCCCGTACCAGGCCGCGTGCGTGTGGGCGAAATCGTACACTTCGGCGCCGATGCCGACCTTGCTCACGAACATCGGCGTGGATTGCGCGGCCGCGACCTGGCCGTTGCGCACCAGCAGCACCTCGACGTTGTAGGCGCCGGTGGGCACGTTGGCGGGAAACACGATGCGCGTGCGGAACAGCCGCGGACCCAGGAAGGTCACGCGGCCCGGCTCGGCCTCGTACAGCGCCAGCCGCTC
>JAMNXK010000250.1 GCA_023653245.1 Tagaea sp. | reverse complement strand
CGCAACCGCAAAACTTCCGGCCGGAGTCAGGTGGCGGCCGCCGCCTGCAGCGCGCCGAACGCCGAAATCAGCGCCTGTTTGCGGTCGAGGTTGAGGCCCTCGGTGGCCGACCCCAACCGGCCGATCCGTTCCCAGACCTGGACCCAGACTTGCGCGCCGCGCGCGGCGGCCCGGGCGGCGAGCGCGTGTTCGTCGGGCAAAGCGGCGGGTTTGCCGGCGGCCGAGACGGCCAGGCGATGGACGATACCGCCCATCAGATCGAACGCCGTGCGCAGATTGGCCGACGCGTCCTCGCCGCCGCGCCCGATCCGGTCGGCGAAACGCTGGACCGCCAGGGCGTCGAGCTTGGGCAGCTCGGCCAACAATCCGAGCATCTCGCGGTAGAGCTCGGCCCCGCCCCGATCGGCCAGATCGATCGTCCGGCCGATCGAGCCTTCGCCGAGGGCGGCAAGCACCTTGCGCTCCTCCGCCGGGACTTCCGGCCGGTAGCGCGACAACAGCGCGATCACGCGCTCGTCGGGCAAGGGCTGGAGGAACAGCATCCGGCAGCGCGAGCGAATGGTCGGCAGCAGGCGGCCGGCGGCGTGCGTCACGAGCAAGAGCAAGGCTTGGTCGGGCGGTTCTTCCAACGCCTTCAACAGCGCGTTCGCACCTTCGGTATTCATCTCGTCGGCGGCGTCGACGACGACCACGCGCCAGGCGCCTTCCGCCGGCGTCATGTGCAGGAACTGCACGAGCCCGCGCACGTCGTCGACCACGATCTCCGAACGCATCTTGCCGGTCTTGGGGTTCGCCGTGCGCTCGGCCACGCCCAAATCGGAATGCCCGCCCGAGGCGACGCGCCGGAACACCGGATCGGCGGGCGACAACGCCATCGACGCCGGCGCCGCCGGTGCCCCGAACAGACCGCCGCCGGGCGGTTTGGCGCCCTCGGCCAGCACGAAGCGCGCGAAGCGATAGGCGAGCGTGGCCTTGCCGATGCCGCGCGGGCCCGCGATCAGCCAAGCATGCGGCAGCCTGCCGGAATTCCACGCGGCCAGCAGCGCCGCTTCGGCGCCTTCATGGCCCAGCAATTCGGTGTTGGCGCGCGGGAGGCGGGCGAATTCGTCGGACATCGTCCGCGACTCTAGCGCGCGCGGCGCAGTTCGGGAAACCGCTTGGCGAGCGCCTTGGCGATCCGCGCTTCGACCGCGTCCACATCCCCGCGCGCGTCGACGACGACGCAGCGCTTGGGCTCGGCGCGCGCGATGGCGCGAAAGCCGCGGCGAACGCGGTCGTGGAAGGTGCTTGGGAAGCGCTCGAACCGGGTTTCGACGCCCGCGCGCGACGCGGCGCGCGCCAGGCCCCGATCGACCGGGATGTCGAGGATGAGCGTGAGATCGGGCTTGAACGATCCCAACGTGGCGCGATGGAGCGCGCGCACGAAAGCCGGCCCCAGGCGATGGCCGTAGCCTTGATACGCCATCGTGGAATCCGCGAAGCGATCGCACAGCACCCAATCGCCCGCCGCGAGCGCGGGAAGCACGAAACGGTTCAGATGCTCGACGCGCTGGGCGTAGTTGAGCAGCGCTTCGCTTTTCGGCGACCAGCGCGCGGGATCGCCTTCGACCAGCAGCTTGCGCAACGCGGCGGCCGGCTCGACCGCGCCATCCTTCGGTCCGCCGGGCTCGCGCGTCAGGCGCACGCGAAGACCTTCGGCTTCGAGATGCCGCGCCAGCCGTTCGATCTGCGTCGATTTCCCGGCCCCTTCCCCGCCTTCGAAGGTGACGAAGCGGCCGCGCATCGTCATTTCTTGCCGCCGAACACCAGATAGTTCACGGCCGCCCCCAGGCGCCCGGCGAAGCCGAGCCGATCGACATCCTCCGCCGCGATCAAGGACACTTCGACCGGCGTCACGCCGGGGGCCGACATGACCACGCGGCCGAGCGGCTGACCCGCGAGGATGGGCGCGGGGATCGGATTGTCGTAGATCACGCGCGCTTGCAGCTGCGGACGCAGGCGGCGCGGCATGGTGATGGCGACGTCGTTGGCCGTCAGCAGCGCCACGCCGGGTTTCTGGCCGAGCCATACATCCGCGCGCTCGACCTCCTGCCCCGCCGCGAACAGCCGGTAGGTCGCGAATTCCCGGAACGCCCAATCGATCATGCGCTCGGATTCCTCCGCGCGCGCGCGCATCGACGCCCAGCCGTTGAACACCGCGATCACCCGCCGCCCGTCGCGCTGCGCCGACGCGGTCAGGCCGAAGCCGGCGGCTTCCGTGTGGCCGGTCTTGATCCCGTCGGCGCCGATATTGCGGTAGAGCAGCGGGTTGCGGTTGCCCTGGCGGATTTCGCGGCCCGTGCGCTCGTCGCGGCCGTAGACGAACTCGATCTCGCGGTAATAGCGGTAATACTCGGGGAAGTCGTCGATCACCCGCTTGGCCAGGATCGCGAGATCGCGCGCGGTCGTGTAGTGCTCGGGATCCGGCCAGCCGGTCGCGTTGCGGAAATTCGACGCGCGCATGCCCAGGCGCCGCGCTTCGACGTTCATCTGCTCGGCGAACGCCTCCTCGCTGCCGGCCAAGGCTTCGGCCAGCACGATGCACGCGTCGTTGCCCGACTGCACGATCATGCCGCGGATCAGATCCTCGACCTTCACGCGGCCGTTGAGCGGCACGAACATTTTCGAGCCTTGCATGCGCCAGGCGCGCTCGGAGACGGGCAGCGTGTCCTCGAGCGACAGCTTGCCTTCCTTCACCGCCTTGAAAACCATGTAGGCGGTCATGATCTTGCTCATCGACGAGGGCGGCATGCGCTCGTCGGGCGCGCGCTCGAACATCACGAAGCCGGTGTGATAGTCCATCACCAGCGCGTGGCGCGCCGTGATTTCGGGCATCGCGTCGGGATTGGTGGGGCGCGCGGGCTGGGCTTGGCGCGGCTGCTGCTGGGGTTGCTGGCGCGGCTGGGCCTGCGGACGCTGGGGCTGGGCTTGCGGCTGGGCCTGGGCGAGTTCGAGCGCGCCGGCCGGGGCGGCAAGCGACAAGGCGATCAGGGCGGTCAGAAGAACGCGCATTCGGGTCCTCCCCTCGTCACTCGACGACGATGCGGGCTTCGGGAATTTCGTTCCCCAATGTGGCCAAAACACGGTCGGCCTCGCCGACGTCGGCGAGCGGCCCCAGCCGCACGCGGAACATCGACGCGCCGTTCACGCTCGCCGGGATCACGCGCGTCGAGCCGTAGCGCGACAGCCGGACCGACAGGCGATAGGCGTTCTCGTAATTGCCGAAGGCGCCGGCTTGGATCCACAAATTGGAGCTGCGTGGCGCGTTCTGGGTCAGCACCGGGCGCGCATGGGCGTGCTGTTCGACGGGCAAGGCGGCCACTTCGCGCGAGGCGATCGGCGCGGCGGGCGATTGATCCGGCACAGCGCCGGGGCGCGGCGCGTTGACCACCGGCGCGCCGCGCGGCGAGGTCGTACTTTGCGCGGGCGCTTGGGCCGCGACGGGCGGCGGCTCGGCGGCGGCTTGGGTTTGGATCGGCGCCGCGCGCTGGGCCAGCGGGGCTTGGGTTTCGCGCGGCCGCCCGGTGCGCGGATTGACCGGCGCGCGGTTCGCCTGGGTCTGCGCGGGCGGCATCATCTGCGAGGGCGGCGGCAAGGCGGCCGACTGCACCGGCGCGCGCGATTCCCGCGCCCCCGGCAAAGGCGGCAGCGCGTCGGACGCCACCGCCGCGCGCGGCGCGGCAGAGACAGTGCGGAAATCGTCGCGGCCGGTCAGCGCGGCCTTCAATTGCCGGCTCTCGTCGGCCAGCAATTCCACCCGCACGCGCGCCGTGCCGTTCTGTTCGAAACCGAGCAGCTGCGCCGCCCGGCGCGACACGTCGATGATCCGGCCGCGCACGAAGGGCCCGCGGTCGTTGACCCGCAGCACGATCGAGCGGCCGTTTTCGACGTTGGTCACCCGTACCAGGCTGGGCATCGGCAGCGTGGTGTGCGCGGCCGTCAGCGCGTTCATGTCGTAGCGCTCGCCATTGGCGGTGACCAGGCCGTGGAAATTGGTGCCCGAGCGCTCGCCGCCATAGAACGAGGCGATGCCGGTCTCGTCGTAGGTCCAATCCTCGGCCGGGTAATACCAAACGCCGGCGATCTGATAGGGATCGCCGACCTTGTAGGTGCCTTGGGCGCGCGGCTGCGGCTGCGGGGCGGGCGCGTCGCCCGGGCCCTGGACGGATTTGATCGCCGTCATTCCGAGTTTCAATTCGGCACAGCCGGCCAACGCCGCGCCCACGGCCAGCATCGCGCCCAACCGCCAGAACTTATCCGCCCACATCGGAAAACCGGCCCGGCCCGGTGAAATCCATCGCGAATCGGAAGCGATTCGCCTGAAGATCAAACTAAACTTCGCCGATCCTGTCGGCAAGGATGCCCACGGACAAAGCGAAATTCACCGACCGGTTCCAGCGCATGATGCTGCGGAAATTGTTGTAGACCAGGAAAGCGCGCCCGCCCTCGCCCGCCGGCTGGACCAGCGAGGCCGGAAGATCGACGGCGGCCGGCAAATCGGCGCCGTTGGGCAGGCGCACGCCCAAACTCTGCCATTCCGACAGCGGCTTGGTGACGCGATTGTGGTCGATCAGCGCGCGGTCGAACGCGGCGGGCAGTTGCGCTTGGCGTCCCCAGCTCTCCTGCCCGCGCCAGCCCACGCGGACGAGATAATTGGCGATCGAGGCGAACACGTCGGGCCGGCTCGCCCAAATGTCGGGATGGCCATTGCCGTCGAAATCG
>JAMNXK010000249.1 GCA_023653245.1 Tagaea sp. | reverse complement strand
TTGCGCCCCGCCGCCCAGGCCCTTGGCGATCGCCACGATGTCGGGGCGGATGTTTTCGCGTTCGTAGGCGAAGAGCGAACCCGTGCGGCCCATGCCGCACATCACCTCGTCGAGGATCAGCGCGATGCCGTGGCGCTTGCAGATCGCGTCGATGCCCGCGAGATAGCCGGGCACCGGCAGGGTGCAGCCTTGCGTCGCTCCGCCGATCGTCTCGGCGACGAAGGCGAGGATCGTGTCGCCGCCCAGCCGCGCCACCGTCGCGTCGAACTCGGCGACCAGCCTTGCGCCATAGGCTTCGCCGGTCTCGTGCGCGGCGCGCTCGCGATAGGCGTAGCAGGGCGACACGAACTCGCCGGCGGCGAGCAGCGGTGCGAACAATTCGCGGCGCGCGGCGTTGCCGCCGACGCCCAAGGCGCCGAGCGTATTGCCGTGATAGGATTGCCGTCGCGCCACGAAGCGCGTGCGCTTGGCTTGGCCGCGCTCGACCGCGGCCTGGCGGGCGAGTTTGAGCGCCGCCTCTATCGCCTCCGACCCGCCCGACACGAAATAGGCCTTTTCCATCGGCGTGGGCGCGGCGGCGATCAGAAAATCCGCCAGCTCTTCCATCGGCGCGTTCGAAAAGAACGAGGTGTGGACGTAGTCGAGCGTGTCGAGCTGCGCCTTCAGCGCCGCGACGATTTTCGGATGATTGTGACCGAGGCACGACACCGCGGCACCGCCCGACCCGTCGAAATAGCGTTTGCCGTCCGCGTCGAAAATATGACCGCCTTGGGCGCGGACCGCGCGCGGCGGGGCGTCTTTGGCGCGGTGGAGGACGTGCGACATCCTTCCAATCTAGCCCGGGCGGGCTAGAGTAAGGAATGCCGTTCGACCTCGATCCGGGCGATCCCGCCTTCATCGCCGATCCGTTTCCGGCCCTGGCGCGCATGCGCGGGGAGACGGCTTTGCGCCGCTCGGCGGGGCTCGGCGGCTGGGTCGCCTGCCGCCACGCCGATTGCAAGGCGCTGCTCAAGGACCCGCGCTTTTCGGCCGACCGGATGACTCCGTTCTTCGACCACATGGCGCCGGCCAAGCGCGCCGGACTGGAAACCCTGGAAGCCACGGTCACGCGCTGGGCGGTGTTCGTCGATCCGCCCGACCACACGCGGCTGCGCTTTCTGATGAACCGCGCGTTCAATCCGCGCGCGATCGACGGGCTGGGCCCGCGCATCGCCAAGCGGGTCGACGATCTGATCGCTTCGTTCCGGGACCGCGTGCGCGTGGATTTCATCCGCGAGTTCGCCTATCCGCTGCCCGCCACGGTGATCGCCGATCTGCTCGGCGTGCCGCTCGAAGACGTCGATCTGCTCAAACGCTGGTCGGACGATTTGGGCGCCTTCGTGCTGACCGCGCGCGCCAGCCCGGACAAATACGCCCGCGCCGAGTCGGCGGCCAAAGAGATGCGCGACTATTTCGGCGCGCTGGTCGCCGCAAGGCGCGCCAAGCCGGGCGAGGACGCGGCGTCGTGGCTGATCGCGTCCTCCGACCGCGAGAACCGCCTGACGCCGGACGAATTGGTGGCGACTTGCGTGCTGCTGCTGTTCGCGGGCCACGAGACCACCACCCATCTGCTCGGCAACGGGCTGCATGCGCTGCTGCTGCATCCGGGCGAGATGGCGCGTTTGCGCGCGCGCAAGGACGATGCGGCCTTCGTCGACAGCGCGGTCGAGGAAATGCTGCGCTGGGACGGGCCGAGCCTCGCCCAAGTGCGCATCGCCGCCGAGGACGTCGACTGGAACGGGACGCGCATCGCCAAGGGCGAGCGCGTGTTCCTGATGCTGGCCGCCGCGGGCCGCGATCCGGCCGTGTTCGCCGATCCCGATCGCTTCGATCTTGCGCGCGATCCCAACCCGCACCTGGCCTTCGGCTTCGGCATCCATTTCTGCGTCGGCGCGCCGCTGGCGCGCCTGGAAGCGCGCATCGCTTTCCCCAAACTGCTCGCCGCCTTCGCGCGCGTCGAGTTGGCGAGCGGCGCGAAGCTCGCCTGGTCCGACAATCTGGTCGTCAGAGGTTTGCATGAACTGGAAGTGGCGCTCGCGCCTGTCTGATTGGTGGGTGCTCGCCAAGGCGACGCTCAAGGTTTACGGCCCGATCGCGATCCTGATCGCGGCCGGGTTTTACGTGGCGTTCCGCTTCGTCGCCCCGCCGCCGCCCGACACGATGCGCTTCGCCGCCGGCGCACCCGGCGGCGCCTACGCGCAATTCGCCGAGCGCTATCGGAGCGCGCTGGCCAAAGACGGGCTCACGCTCCAGATCGTGCCCAGCGCCGGCTCGCTCGAGAATTTGCGCCGGCTCACCGACGAGAACGATCCGCTCGACGCCGGGTTCATCCAAGGCGGCGTGGGCTCGGAGGAAGGCTTCCCCGGCCTCGCCGTATTGGCGACGGTATTCTACGAGCCGGTCTGGCTCGTGCTGCGCAACGATCTCGGCATCAACAAACTCCACGATCTTCGCGGCCGGCGCTTGGCGATCGGCGGCGAGGGCTCGGGTACGCAAGTGCTCGTGCGCCAGCTTTTGCGCGCCAACTCGCTCGACATCGCGCGCGACGTGACGACGCTGGCTTTGGGCGCCGCCGACGCGATGGCGGGCTTGCGCGACGGCACGGTGGACGCGGCCTTCATCGTGTCGGCCATGGCGCCCGCGGAACTCGCCGACATGCTGGCCGACGGGCGCTTCCGCCTGTTCTCCTTCCGCCGGCACGAGGCCTACAAGCACAATTTCCCTTTCCTCGCCTCGGTGGTGCTGCCCGGCGGCGGCCTGGACCTCGCGCGCGACCTGCCGGGCGAGGACACGATCATGCTCGCCCCGGTCGCCCAGCTCGTGGTGCGCGAGGATCTGCACCCGGCGCTGATCGGACAGCTCGTCGCCGCGGCCAAGCTGACGCATGGCGGACGGCATTTGTTCGCGCCCGCCGGCGCCTTCCCCTCGATGCGCTATCTCGATTTCGAGCCCCATCCCGACGCCCAGCGCCTGATCGAGCGCGGGCCCGGGGTGCTCGCGCGCTATCTGCCCTTCGGCTGGGCGGTGTTCGTCGAGCGCACGCTGGTGATGCTGATTCCGCTGCTCACCTTGATGATCCCGCTGTTGCGCTTGGCCCCGCCCGTCTATCGCTGGCAGGTGCGGGCCAAGATTTTCAGGTGGTACAAGCGGCTGCGCACGCTGGAAATGCGCATGCTGACCGAGCGCGACGCCGATTCGATGGCCGCTTCCCGCGCCGAATTGGTCGAGATCGAGAAGGCGGTCGAGGCCCTCAAACTGCCCCACGCCTACGACGACGTCCTCTACCAGTTGCGTGTGCACATCCGGTTCGTCCGCGATGGGTTGGGGCCGGCGTGATTTTATCGTTCTGAAATCAACGGCTTGCGAGATTTCTGCTAGGCTGGGCGAAACGTTAAGCTCCGGGTAAGCGAAGGCCCCTTTAATGGCGCCGCCTGGACAAGACCAAACGAACCGGAGTCGACCATGGACGACCTGCTGCGGGACTTCCTGACCGAGACCAACGAAAATCTCGGCATGCTGGATACCGAGCTCGTCAAGCTCGAGCAGAACCCCAACGACCCGGGGCTGGTGTCGAGCATCTTCCGCATGATGCACACCATCAAGGGTACGTGCGGGTTCCTGGGGCTGCCCCGGTTGGAACGCGTCGCCCATGCCGGCGAGAATCTGCTCGACAAGATCCGCGACAAGGAACTGGTCGCCGACACCACGGCGGTCACGCTGATCTTGGAATCGATCGACCGCATCAAGAGCCTGCTCTCCGTGCTCGAACAGACCGAAGCCGAGCCCGAGGGCGAGGATAGCGATCTGATCCAGCGTCTGAACGATTTCGCCTCCGGCAAGACCGCGTCGCCCGCCGCCGCCGCCGCCGCCGCCGTGCCGCTGCAAGCCCTGGCACCCGCGCCGAGCGCCGAGCCCGAACCCGACGAGCACGGCTTCGTGCCGGTGCCCGCCCACAAGACCGCCGCCGTCGCCGACGCCATCGCCAGCCAGAAATCGGCCCCGCCGGTTCCCGCGCCCGCGCCCGCCCCGGTTCCCGCACCCGTCGCCGCCGCCAAGCCGCCGGCCCCCGTCGCGGCCGCCAAGCCGCCCGCCGCCAAGGCCGAGGCGCCGGCCGCCGCGGCCGAATCGGCCGTGGCCGCGTCGTCGATCCGCGTGAACGTCGATGTGCTCGAAAACCTGATGACTATGGTTTCCGAGCTCGTGCTGACGCGAAATCAGCTTCTTCAGATTCTTCGTTCGCAGAAGGACAGCGAATTCGCCGCACCGCTGCAGCGCCTCAACCACGTGACCTCCGAGCTGCAGGAAGGCGTCATGAAGACGCGCATGCAGCCGATCGGCAACGCCTGGTCGAAGCTGCCGCGCCTGATCCGCGACCTCAGCCACGAGCTGCACAAGAAGATCGACTTGCTGATGCACGGTCAGGAGACCGAGCTCGACCGGCAGGTGCTCGAGCTGATCAAGGATCCGCTGACCCATCTGGTGCGCAACTGCGCCGATCACGGGCTGGAGACGCCCGACGAGCGCAAGGCCGCCGGCAAGCCGGAGGTCGGCAAGGTGATGCTCAACGCCTTCCACGAAGGCGGTCACATCATCATCGAGATCAAGGACGACGGCCGCGGCCTCAATATCGACCGCATCAAGCAGAAGGCCGTGCAGAACGGCGTGGCGACCGAAGCCGAAGTCGCCGCCATGTCCGACCAGCAGGCCGCGCAGTTCATCTTCGCCGCCGGCTTCTCGACCGCC
>JAMNXK010000248.1 GCA_023653245.1 Tagaea sp. | reverse complement strand
TCGGCTTGCAGGGCGTAGAAATCGTCGACCGACGCGGCGATCGCGCGCTTGGCGAGCGCGTCGCGCGCGGGCGCGCGCGCGGCCGCTTCGTGCAGCCAGTCGAAGCCGAGCTTGGCGCCGACGGCGAAATAGGACTTCGCCACGGCGCCGATGTCGGCCTTGGACAGGCGCGCAATGCGCACGAGATCGAGTGCCGATTGCAGCTCGTCGAGCGAAGCGGCTTGGCGCGCGAGCTTCCCGGGCACGCCTTGGGCGGTCAGGGCGGCCGCGCGCGCGTCCAGGGCCGCTTTGCGCGCGGGATCGAGCGCCGCGTCGAGCGACGCGGCCAGCGCCGCGATCCCGGGGGCGTAGTCGGCGAGGATCGAGGCGACGTTCAAGGGGGCGGGCGCGTGGCGCAGCAGCCAGGTCGCGGCGCGCTCGATCAAGGCGCCCGAGCCGCGCAGCATGGCGAGCTGGGCGGCGGCCGGAACCTTGTTGTCCAAGGTTTCGATCGCACCCCAATAGGCGCGCAAGCCGAAGGCCTGGCGCACGGCGACGTAGGCGCGCGCCACCTCCGCGGGATTGGTGCCCAGCCGCTCGACCAGCTCGTGCACGAAGGCGAAGCCCGCGCGGTTGACGATCGAGTTGGTCGCGACGGTGGCGATGATCTCGCGCCGCAGGCGATGGCGCAGGATCGCCGGTTTGTGCTCCTTGCGCAGCGGCCGGGGGAAGTACTTGACCAGATCGTCGGCGAGCAGCGGATCGTCGGGCAGATCGGTCGCCAGGAGCTCGTCGTAGAGCGCCATCTTGGCGTAGGCCATGACCACGGCGAGTTCGGGCCGCGTCAGGCCCTTGCCGGCGGCGGCGCGCTGGGCCAGCGCGTCGTCGTCGGGCAGGAATTCGATGGCGCGGTTGAGGCGTCCGGTCTTTTCCTGGGCGCGCATGAGCCGCGCCGCGCGGTCGATGCCGCCCGCCCCTTCGAGCTCGGCCACGCTCAGGGCCTGGGTCTGCAGATAGTTGTTGCGCAACACCGCCTCGCCGACTTCCTCGGTCATCTTGGCGAGCAGCGCGTCGCGCTGCTTGAGCGTCATGTCCCCGCGCGCGATCACGTCGCCGACCAGGATCTTGATGTTGACCTCGTGGTCGGACGTGTCCACGCCCGCGGAATTGTCGATCGCGTCGGTGTTGATCTTGCCGCCGGCACCGCCCGCGCCCGACGTCGCGTACTCGATCCGGCCGCGCTGGGTGCCGCCGAGATTGGCCCCCTCGCCGATCACGCGCGCGCGGATTTCGCCGCCATCGACGCGGATCGCGTCGTTGGCGCGGTCGCCCGCCTCGGCGTTGGTCTCGCTCGCGGCCTTGATGTAGTTGCCGATGCCCCCGAACCACAGCAGATCGACCTTGGCCTTCAGCATCGCCTTCATCAGCTCGAAGGGCGTGAGCTGATCGGCGGCGACGTCGAACAGCGCCTTCATCTGCGGGCTGATCTTGATCGACTTGGCCTTGCGGTCGAAGATTCCGCCGCCCTCGGAAATCAGCTTGGCGTCGTAATCGGCCCAGGAGGAGCGCGGCAGCTTGAACATGCGCGCGCGCTCGGCGAAGGACTTGGCCGGATCGGGCGACGGATCGACGAAGATATGGCGATGGTCGAACGCGCCGACGAGCTTGGCGTGTTCGGAGCGCAGCAGGCCGTTGCCGAACACGTCGCCCGACATGTCGCCGACGCCGAGCACGGTGAATTCCTGCGTTTGGGTGTCGTGGCCCAGCTCGCGGAAGTGCCGCTTGACCGCTTCCCACGCGCCGCGCGCGGTGATGCCCATGCCCTTGTGGTCGTAGCCGGCCGAGCCGCCCGAGGCGAAGGCGTCGCCCAGCCAATGGCCGTATTCGACCGAGATCGCGTTGGCGATGTCGGAGAACGTGGCCGTGCCCTTGTCGGCGGCGACGACCAGATAGGGATCGTCGGCGTCGTGGCGCACGACGTTCTGGGGTGCAACGATGCCGTCGGGGCCGAGATTGTCGGTGATGTCGAGCAGCCCGCGCATCATCGTTTGGTAGCAGGCGATGCCCTCGGCTTGGAACGCCTCGCGCCCCGCCTCGGGTGCGGGCGGGCGCTTGACGAAGAAGCCGCCCTTCGAGCCCACCGGCACGATGACCGTGTTCTTGACCATCTGCGCCTTGATGAGGCCCAGGATCTCGGTGCGGAAATCCTCGCGCCGGTCGGACCAGCGGATACCGCCGCGCGCGACCTTGCCGCCGCGCAAATGCACGGCCTCGACGCGCGGGCTGTAGACCCAGATCTCGACCAGCGGCCGGGGTAGGGGCAGATCGTCGATCTTGAGGCTGTCGAGCTTCATCGACAGATAGGGTTTGCCCTGGAAGAAATTGGTGCGCAGCGTGCAGCGCGTCAGGTTCAAGAAACGCCGCAGGATGCGGTCCTCGTCGAGATTGGCGACCTCGTCGAGAAGATGGGCGATCTCCACGCCCAGGCCGCGCATGGCCATGTCGCGGTCCTTCGGCTTGGCCGGATCGTGCGCGGCGAGGAACAGGTCGACGAGCTTGCGCGCGATCTTGGGATGGCGGGCGAGCGTGTCTTCCATATAGCTCTGGCTGAACGCCGCCCCCGCCTGGCGCAGATAGGCGGCGTAGGCGCGCAACACCGTGACCTCGCGCGCCGACATGGCCGCGGCGAGCACCAACCGGTTGAAGCCGTCCGACGAGGCTTCGCCCGCCCACACGGCCGAGAACGCGCCTTCGAACAAGGGCTTCACGCGCGCGAGATCGAGCTCGCGCACTTCGCGCGCGACCATGGCGATGTCGTGCATGTAGACGTCGCCCGCGGGCGCGTTGGCCGAGGCGTCGAGCGGATGGATGCGGAACGGGTCCTCGGTCATCACCTTGAGACCCATGCTTTCGAGCATCGGCATGACGTCGGAGAGCGGCACCGGCGCGCCCTTGTGGAAGATGCGCAGCTTGAGCTCGTTCTCGGCCGCCTCGACCGGGCGGTAGAGATTGAGCGCCAGCGTGGTCTCGCCCGCCAGCACGCGCTCGACGGCGGCGATGTCGGCGACCGCCTGGTCGGGCGTGAAATGCTCGCGATAGCTCGCCGGGAAGGCACCCTGATAGCGCCGGAGTTTGGCGAGGCCCTTCTCTTCGCCCTCGGCGGAGACCAGCGCGTCCTTCAGCCGGTCGGCGAAGCCGCGCCCGGCCTCGACCAGTTGCGCTTCGACGTCCTCGGCGCGCACGTCGGGCACGGCGCCGGGCGTCAGACCGACGATGAAATGGCAGCGCACCAGCGCCGAATCGTCGGCCATCAACACGTAAAACGCGGATTTCCGCCCCCTATAGGCCTTGGCGAGGATGTCGTGGAAGCGCTCGCGCAATTCGGTGTTGAAGCGGTCGCGCGGCGCGTAGACCAGCGCCGAAATGAAGCGATCGAACGGATCGCGGCGCAAGAACAGCGCGATGCGCTGGCGTTCTTGCAGGCGCACGACGCCGATCGCGGTTTCGTAGAGTTCGTCGACCGAGGCCTGGAACAATTCCTCGCGCGGATGGGTCTCGAGCACGTGCTGCAGCGCCTTGGCCGAGTGGCCGGAGGACACGAAGCCCGCGCGCTGGGTCACGGCGGCGACCTTGTCGCGCAGAAGCGGGATCTCGCGCGGGCGCTGCATATAGGCGGCCGAGGTGAACAGGCCCAGGAACACTTTCTCGCCGACGACCGTGCCGTCCTTGGCGTAGACCTTGACGCCGATCGCGTCGAGATAGGCCGAGCGATGCACGGTCGAGCGCCGGTTCGCCTTGGCGACGCGCAAGAGCTCGGGCGCGCGCACGAAATGCTGGAGCTGGGCGGGCAATTCGGCGATGCGCCGGAGCACGTCGAACACGACGAAATCTTCGGAGCGCGCGAGACCCAGCCCGCGATCGGCCTTGATGATCGAGCGGAAGCCCGTGCCCTCGCCCCGATACTCGTATTCGCGATAGCCCAGGAAGGTGAAATTGTCCGCGACCAGCCATTCCAGGAAATCGCGCGCCACGCCGATCTCCTCGGCGGGCCGCGGCGGCTTGTCCTTGGTCAGGCCGTCGATCGCCTCGCGCGCGCGCGCGATCATCGGCTTCCAATCCTCGACGCAAGCGCGCACGTCGGCGAGCGCGCCTTCGACGCCCGCGCGGATCGCGTCGAGCTGCGCTTGGTCGCCTTGCGCGTCGATCTCCACGTGCATGCAGCTCTCGCCGCGTCCGGCCTTGGGATCGATCGCCAACGCCGCGCCGCCCGAATCGCGCTGGAAGGGCACGACCGGATGGATCACGAGATGCACCGACAGATCCCGGCGATTGATCTCGGCGGTCACCGAATCGACCAGGAACGGCATGTCGTCGTTGACGACCTCGATCACCGTGTGGGTCGAGGCCCAGCCGTGTTCGGACAGGCGCGGATTGTAGACGCGCACTTTCGCCTTGCCGGGGGCTCGCGCGCGGCCGAAGGCGAACAGCGCGATCGCCGCCCCGTAGAGGTCGTCGGCCTGGCGTGCCGCAAGATCGTCGACCGCGACGTCGGCGAAGAAGCGGCGGATGAAATCCTCGGCCGCGTCGGACGCGGCGATACCCGATCCGGCTTGCAAGCGCTGGCGCGCCATGGCGCACAGGCGTTCGAGGATCTCGGCTTTGCGGGTCTCGGTATGGCTGGGCATGGAAGTGCTCCCCGGCGGGCGGCGTTCCGCCCCGCCCTTATGTCGGAACGATATTACGGCCAAATGTTGCGGTTCGCCAAAAGCTCAGGCAAAACCGGATTGTCCGCCCGGCGGGTGGAATAGGGACAGGTGCG
>JAMNXK010000247.1 GCA_023653245.1 Tagaea sp. | reverse complement strand
AGCCGGCGCAAGGCCGAATCGATCTTGGCGATCAGCTTGCGCTCGCGGTCGCGGGTGCGCAGCTCGGTGAAGCGGTCGGTTTCGGTCGAAGCGCGGTCGGTGATGTCGGCTTCGGGCACCGTCTCCTCCTGGAGATGGTGCAGCGTCTCCGTCGATTCCTTCAGCAACTCCACGCGCCAATGCAGCAGTTTCTGGCGGAAGAATTCCCGCATCAGCGGGTTCATGAACTCTTCCTTGTCCGTCGGTTTGTAATCCGGCGGCAGCAGCGGATACGTCATCGTTTCCCCGTTTTTCCCTGTGGCGTCCATGACGACGGCCGAGCGGCGTATCTCTTTCTTCACGGCTTGTATCGGAATACCCCATTCGCTGGCAAGACCGTCCGGCGGACGGGCCCCGCCTGCCGAACGGCGGCAAGGACATAGCGCGACTCGGCCGCAATGCCAGCAAAAAAATAGGGGCGGCCGGTTACCGAACGATGTCGATAAGGTTCCGATCGAGCTTCGCCAGCTCGACTTCGGCCCGCAGCTCGATCTCGCCCACGATGGCAAGCAGCGCCGGGTCGGCGCCGGGTTCGCGCTTGACGCGCGCCATCTGGGCCAGCTCCATCAGCTTGGCGCGCGATACCGTGCCGGTGACCAGGCCGGTGCGCAGATCTTCGAGCCGGGCGAGCATTTCGTCGGCGCGCTGGCGGGCCCGGCGATTGGAGCGTTCGGAGGTCGAATCCCCGACCTCCTGCGCGCCCAGAACGGCGCCCACGATCTGGGTCGGGGCGGCGGCGACGACGCCATCCGCACCTTTGCCCGAGTCTTCCAGGAATTTGGCGAACTCCGCCCCTTTGGCGCCGCCGGATCGCTTGACCCCGCCTGCCCCGCCGACCCCGCGCGCACCGCCGGTTTCGCCGATTTTCATGGCTCGAACGCTCCGCCTCGGCCGTTATCGGCCGCGAATGCAATCAAGATGGGCCGCCTCGCGCATTCGCGCAATCGGCAAATTCTGCCGGGCGGGTGGCGAAAACGACCGGGCTGGCGGCCTTCGGGAGAGCGGATGTATCATGCGATTTCAATAGCTTAGGTCAAGCGCGCCGATGGCACGAAGCTCGCAACACCTGCCTTGGACCAACCCCGTCGATGGGAAGAAAAGCACCATGACGCGCCGACACAACCGCTTCTTCGCCGCCTGCCTCGCCGCCTTTCTGGGCGCGTCGCTGGCGCTGTCCCCCGCCCCGGCCGACGCGCAAGGCCGCGTGCGCATCAAGGACATCGCCGACTTCGAAGGCGTGCGCCAGAACATCCTGGTCGGGTACGGCTTGGTGATCGGCCTCGCCGGCACGGGCGACACGATCAACAACTCGCCCTTCACCCAGCAATCCTTGATCGGCATGTTGGAACGCCTGGGCGTGAACACCCGCGACATCGCCAACACGCTGCGCACCAAGAACGTCGCCGCCGTGATGGTGACCGCCACCCTGCCCGCCTTCTCCCGCCAAGGCACGCGCATCGACGTGAATGTCGGCGCGCTGGGCGACGCCACGTCGCTGCAAGGCGGCACGCTGCTGGTCACGCCGCTGCTCGGCGCGGACGGCGAAGTCTACGCCGTGGCCCAAGGCCCGATGGCGATCGGCGGCTTCGTGGCCACCGGCCAGGCGGCCTCGGTCACGCGCGGCACGCCCACCGGCGGCCGGGTTTCGAACGGCGCCATCGTCGAACGCGAAAGCGGCTTCGAGCTCGCGTCGCTGCAGAGCGTGAACCTCACGCTGCGCAATCCCGACTTCACCACCGCGCGGCGCGTCGCCCAGGCGATCAACGCCTTCGCCGGCGTGCCGGTGGCCCGCCCGCGCGATCCGGGCACGGTCATCCTGGTCACGCCGCCCGGCCGCCAGAACGACCTGGTCGGCTTCCTCACCGACATCGAGCAGCTGCAGGTCACGCCCGACCAGCAAGCGCGCGTCGTCATCGACGAGAAATCCGGCACGATCGTGATGGGCGAAAACGTGCGCATCTCGACCGTCGCGATCGCCCAGGGCAACCTGACCATCCGCATCACCGAGACGCCGCAGGTCAGCCAGCCCAACCCCTTCTCGACCACCGGCACGACCACGACCGTCAACCGCACCGACATCCAGGTCGACGACGGCACCGGCCGCCGCCTGGCCGTGCTGCCCGGCTCGGTCACGCTGCAGGAGCTGGTCAACGGCCTGAACGCCCTGGGCATCAGCCCGCGCGACATGATCACCATCCTGCAGGCCATCAAAGCGGCCGGCGCGCTGCAAGCCGAAATCGCGGTGATGTGACATGATGTCCGGCATCTCCATCGATATCGGCCAAGCCAAATCCTTCGCGATCGACGCGGAAGTTTCGTCGCGCAGCTTCGCCCTTCGCCGCGGCGCCAAGCCCGCCTCGCCGGCGGAGATCCACAAGACCGCGCGCGATTTCGAGACCATGTTCCTCGAGCAGATGTTCAATCACATGTTCGCCACCGTCCCGGTGAACAAGACCTTCGGCGGCGGCCAGGGCGAGGAGACGATGCGCTCCTTCCTGACCGGCGCCTACGCCAAGCAAGTGACCAATTCGGGCGGGGTCGGCCTGTCGGCCGCGATCGCCCGCGACATGCTCAAGATGCAGGAGGCCGCCAATGCCGTCGCCCGTTGAATCCCCCGCCGACACGCTGATCTCCGTGGCGGCGCGCCTGGTCGTCTGCCTGGAAAAGGAAACGGCCCTGCTCGTCGACATGAAGATGCAGGAGATCGCCGAGCTCGCCGCCGAGAAGACCGAACTCGTGCGGACCTTCATGCTGTGCGTGCGCAACGCGCGCGAGCAAGCCGCGATCCTCAAGAGCGTCGGCCCCGCCGTGATGGCGGAAGTCGAAGCGGCAGTCGCCAAGGTCGAGGACGTCGCCACGCGCAACGCGCGCGCGCTCGCCTCGGCGCGCACCGTCAACGAAGGCGTGATGAAGGCGATCGCCGCGGCGCTCAACGAAAAGCGCGTTGCCGCCGCCGGCTACACCAAGGCCGGCGCCAAGCCGCTGCCGTTGGCGAAGAAGGCCGCCTACACCTACCAGCCGATGGTCCTCGACGAACGCTGCTGAACGGCCGCTAACGCTTGCGTTTGGCGCGCGCGGGCTTGGGTGCCGGCACGTCGTAGAGATCGGCGGCGATCATGCCGCGCGGCCCCAGCCGGCGCGGATCGGGACTGTCGCACAGCACGAGCAGACGCTCGGGCGCGCCGGGTGCCCGGAACACCGCCAGACCTTCGGGCCGATCGACGCCGTCGCCATAGGGCAGATCGATCACGCGTTCGAGCTTGTCGCGGCCGATCGCCTCGGCCTCGGTCGCGCGCGCCGCCCCGCGCCAGCGATAGACCGTCGACGGCCCGTCGAGATCCATCGTCGGTCCCGCGAGGATCAGCAGATCCGAGCCCGTGAACGCCAGATCGCGGATGCCGCGGCCCGCGAGATCGAGAAAATGCCGCCGATACTTGGCGCGTTTCGCGCCGAAATCGGCCAGCTCGAGCGTCGCCTTGCCCGCGATCTCGATTTCCAGCACCACCGCCCAGCCGCGCAAGACCGGCCCGCGCAAGCCCAGATAGACGCGCGAGCCGCGCGCGGCGATGCCTTCGATATCGAGGCCGTTTTCCTTGGAGGGCAGCGCCAGGAACGGCGCGAGCACTTTGTCCTTGGCGAGCAGGCGCGTGAGCGCGTTGCCTTTGCGGTCCATCGCGAGCGCGCCGGCGCGGCGCTTGCCGTCCTTGCGCACGAGCGTGGGCAGGCCCGTGCCGGGCTCGACCGTCACGGGAATGCGGCCGAGCAGACAGCGGTTCGGCCGCGGGATGAGCTCCTTGAGCGCGCGCAGCGTTTTCGCCGGCCCGTCGCCGGGCTTGGGCTTGGCGCGCGTGCGGCTATGCGAACCCACGACCCACAGCCAGCCATCGGCCATCGCGATGCCTTCGAGATCGACCTCGATGTCCGGCCCTTCGGGCAGTTCGAAAAAATCCGCCAGCGCGAAACTCGCGCGCTCCCCGAAGCGCCGGAAATCGCGCGTCGTCAGGCGCTCGATGCGCGTCGTTTCGTCCGAGCCCGTCCACAGGCTGCGCCCGTTTTGCGCGGCGTAGGACAGATCGCGGCGCAGATCCTTGGTCGCCGGCGGATGCGGACGCGGGTCCCCGAAGACGAGTTCCAGCATGGCCGAGGACGGAACGGGATCGCGCATTCTGACTCCCATATGGGATGCGGCTTTATGGCAGAGTTATCAAAGACCTGAGTTTGCCACAATGTCCGTCGGGAATTTCACGCGAATTGTCATGGAGAATTCATCATGCTCGAAGCCCTGACCGGCCTCCTCCTTTGCCAGTTGATCGGCGAAGCGCTCGTGCGCATGGCCGGGCTGCCGGTGCCCGGACCGGTGCTCGGCATGGTGTTGATGTTCGCCTATTTGGCGGTGCGCAAGACCGTGCCGGACGAGCTGGCCAGGACCACCGGCGGCTTGCTCGACCATCTGTCGCTGCTGTTCGTGCCGGCGGGCGTGGGCGTGATCCTGCATCTCGAACTCGTCGCCGCCGAATGGCCGGCGATCGGCGCCGCATTGATCGTCTCGACGCTCGTGACCATCGCGGTCACGGCGCTGATCATGCGCAAGCTCGCCAAACCGGAGGACCGCGCATGAAGGACGAGTTCTTCGAGCTGTGGGTCTATCTCTCGACCACGCCGCTGCTGGGGCTGACGGTCACGCTGCTCGCCTATCTCGCCGGGCGCCGGCTGTTCGAAGCGAGCGGGCGCAACCCGCTGGTCAATCCGGTGCTGGTCGCGATT
>JAMNXK010000246.1 GCA_023653245.1 Tagaea sp. | reverse complement strand
GCGCGTTTCCGAGCCCATCATGGCTTCGGCCGAGGATTGGTCGCCGGCCTCTTCGGCGTCGCCCGATTCTTGGGCGTCGTCCTGGCCTTCCTGATCCTCGTTCTGGTCTTCGGACTCGGTCGCTTCGCCCTGCTCTTCGCCCAGTTCGAGATCCTGGATCAAACGCCGCGCGGCTTCGGCGAAGGCGATCTGGTCGTCGAGCGTCTTGGCGAGCTGGGTGAGATCGCCGCCCGCGCGGCTTTCGACCCAGGGGCGCCACAGATCGACCATGCGCTTGGCGCTGTCGGGCGGCGCTTGGCCGGTGAAGGTTTCGCGCGCCAGCATCGCCAGCGCATCGACGAGGGGCGCTTGCTCGCGATCGGCGATTCGCGCGTAGCCCGCCTGGCGGCAGCGCTCGTCCAGCGCCGCACCCAGATTGCGCGCGACGCCCGACATGCGGTTGGCCCCGAGCGCTTCGCAGCGCGCCTGCTCGACCGCGTCGTAGATCGCCCGGCCGAGCTGGCCTTGCGGGGCGCGCTTGGCGTGCACCTTCTCGTCGTGATGGCGCAGCTTCAAGGAGATCGCGTCGGCCTCGCCGCGCACGATGGCGACCTCGCCCGCCGGCAGATCGCGGCCGGGCGCGGGCAGCCGCGCCTCGTTGCCGCGCAGCAGCGCGCCTTCGGGTGCGAAGGCGACGGACAGCTCGGGCTGGCGCGCCATCGCGCGCATCGCCGCGGCCGTCACCTGCCGGAAATTCTCGACCGGCCCGTCCTTGTCGCGCGGGGGCATGCGCGTTGCGTCAGCCGGCCTTGCGCACGGCGACGGAGACGCCTCCGGCGAGCTCGGCGCCGAAGCAGCGCTGGTAGTACTCGGCCACGGTCTGGCGCTCGACCTCGTCGCATTTGTTCAGGAAGGTGAGGCGGAACGCCATGCCCACGTCGCCGAAGATCTTGGCGTTCTCGGCCCAGGTGATGACCGTGCGCGGGCTCATCACGGTCGAGATGTCGCCGGCCATGAAGCCCGCGCGCGTGAGATCGGCCAGCGCCACCATGGCGGCGACGATCTCGCGCCCTTCCTTGGTGTCGTAATCCTTGGCCTTGGCGACGACGATCTTGGTCTCCTCGTCGTGCGGCAGATAGTTCAGCGTCGTGACCACGTTCCAGCGGTCCATCTGGCCTTGGTTGATCTGCTGCGTGCCGTGATAGAGCCCGGTCGTGTCCCCGAGGCCGACCGTATTGGCGGTCGAGAACAGGCGGAACGCCTTGTGCGGACGGATCACGCGGTTCTGGTCGAGCAACGTGAGCTTGCCGTCGACTTCGAGCACGCGCTGGATCACGAACATCACGTCCGCCCTCCCTGCGTCGTACTCGTCGAACACCAGCGCGCAAGGATGCTGCAGCGCCCAGGGCAGCAG
This sequence comes from Tagaea sp., assembly GCA_023653245.1. The sequence goes on along the minus strand of JAMNXK010000246.1, from coordinate 3,425 downwards.
ACCTTCGCGGAACTCGGTCACCTGCTTGCCGTCGCGCACGACGATCGCGTCGCGCCCGACCAGGTCGAGGCGGCTGATATGCGAGTCGAGATTGATGCGGATGCACGGCCAGTTGAGGCGGGCGGCGACCTGCTCGATATGGGTGGACTTGCCCGTGCCGTGATAGCCCTGGACCATGACGCGCCGGTTGAAGGCGAAGCCCGCGAGGATGGCGAGCGTGGTGTCGCGGTCGAAGCGATAGCTTTCGTCTTGGTCGGGGACGTGGTCGGTGGGAGCGGAGGAGAATGCCGGCACTTCCATGTCCGAATCGATGCCGAAGGTCTGGCGGACCTTGACCTTGATGTCCGGCAGCTTGGCGTAGATGTCCGAGGCGATGGGGGTCGGGGCAAGAACCATGATCGGGAAAACTCCGGCGCGAAGAACGACAGACCCATCCGCCCGGCACGAATCGGACAAAACCGTCCACTGGCTCGGTTCCCTTCAGAGACCGGCCGCCGGTTTTGCCCCCTGTGCCTTCAGGATCGTATAGGCCTGATTAATCGATTTTAGCCGTTCTTCGGCGGCTTTGTCGCCCCCGTTCGCGTCGGGATGATGGCGTTTGACCAGTTCTTTGTATCGAGACTTTATCTCGGCGGGCCCGGCATTTACGTCCAAGTCCAGGACCGACAAGGCTTCTTCGACGGCGGCCGGAACGCGCTTGCGCAAGGCCGATTCGGCCCGCGCGCGCGCGCGGCCCGCCCCGAATCCGGGAATGTCGCCCGATTTGAACCAGCGGCGCAGCGCCTCTTCCATCTCCTCCTGGTTCATTTCGGCCGCGCGCTTGGCCCCGCCCATGCCGAGCCCCAAGGGCCAGGTCGGGCGCCGGCCGATCGTATCGGCGCGTTTTTCGCGCTCCAGCGTCGCGGCGTCCGCACCTTTGTAGAAATCCCAGGCGGCGTTGTATTCGCGCACATGGTCGAGGCAGAACCAGAAATACTCCCCCAGCCGCTCGCGCCCCTTGGGTGCCCGATATTCCCCGTGCGCCACGCAGCCCGGCCGGTCGCAGCCCCGTGGCGGAGCGTGCGGATCGACCTGGGGCCGGTCATAGGGGCGGGTGCGGGAACGCGGCATGGAGTCGCCAGTATGTGCTTTTGCCCCGCGCGCTCACAAGGGACGGCGAAAGCGCGGTACCCGGATAACAAGGCGTTGCCGCGCCAATCGTTTACGGCCGGAGCGGACGATTGTATGATCTTTTGCGGGGCGCCCGGAGTCCCCGAATATGGCCAGCGAATACCGACTGATCTTCTTTGACCAAAACGAGCTCTGCCGGGCGCTGATCGAGTATAACCGGCAGCGCCGGACGCCGTTTCCGCCCGGCAATCTTAAAAAGATCGTGATCGACCGGGAGACCCTGCACGTCACGATCCATATCGACAAGGATTCGGGCCAGACGGCGTCGGTGGCCTTCGATCCTTCGTCGGTCGCGGCCGGGCTGATCGTCTATTGCCGGGAGCGGAAAATCCCTCTGCCCGCCAAATCCGCCAAGGAAATGCGCATGGTCGCCGACCGGCTGTGCTTCCTAATCCGGATCAAGGGCAGCCCGGCGGAAGCGGCGATCGCGGTCGAGTACACCGGCAAGATGGTCGCGGGCGAAGCGGCCGCGTAAGGTCCCCTCATGACAAGTCTTCCGATCGTCCGGCTGCAAGCGCAGCGGCACAAGCGCGTGCGCCTGGGTCATCCTTGGGTCTTCTCCAACGAGATCCAGATGGACAATTCCGCCAAGGCGCTGCCGCGCGGGCGGCCGGTGCGCCTGGAATCGGCGAATGGCGAGGCGCTGGGCGTCGCCATGTTCAACCCGCACACGCTGATCGCCGCACGGCTGCTCGATCGCGATCCGGCCGCGACGATCGACGCGGCATGGATCGCCAAGCGCGTCGCCCGCGCGCGCGATTTGCGCGAGCGGCTCCATCCCGGCGGGCATTACCGCCTGATCCACGCCGAGGCCGACGGCTTGCCCGGGCTGATCGTCGATCGCTATGGCGACGTGCTGGTGGTCCAGCGCAACGCCGCCGGCATCGAAGCGTTGGGCGAAGCGCTGTTCGACGCGCTGACAAGCGAACTCGCCCCCAAGACGATCGTGCTGCGCGACGATTCGCACGCGCGGACCCTCGAAGGTCTCGCCGAGCGCACCGAGACCCGCGGCGCGCCGCTCGACGGCCCCATCGCCGTGCGCGAGAACGGCGCCACGTTTTTCGCCGATCCGCGCGACGGCCAGAAGACCGGCTGGTTCTTCGACCAGCGCGACAACCGCGCGCATCTGGCGTCGCTGTGCCGCGATCGGCGCGTGCTCGACGTCTATTGCTACGCGGGCGGCTTCGGCGTGCTGGCGGCCAAGTCGGGCGCGATTTCGGCCAAGCTCGTCGATCGCTCGCAAACCGCCCTCGATCTCGCGTCGCGCGCGGCCGAGGCCAATGGCGTGGCCGCCTTATGCGCCGCCGAGCGCGCGGAGGCGTTCGCGTTCCTCGAAGCCCAAGCGCGCGCCGGCACCGTGTGGGACGTGGTCGCGGCCGACCCGCCGGCCTTCGCCAAATCGCGCAAAGACGTGCCCGCGGCGCTCAAGGGCTATCGCAAGCTCGCGCGCGAGGCCGCCCAGGTCGTGGCGCCTTGCGGCATTCTGTTCGTCGCCTCGTGCTCGCACAACGTGGAGCCCGGGCCCTTCGCCGAGGAAGTGGCGCGCGGCGTGTCGGAAGCCGGGCGTTCCGCGCGCATCCTGCGCGTCGCGGGTGCGGCCGCCGACCATCCGCTGCATCCGCATCTGCCCGAGAGCGCCTATCTGAAGGCGCTCACCCTGGCGCTCGATTGATCGACCAGTCGTAATCGTGGCCCGAGACGCGCGCGACGCCCTCGAGCGCGCGCGCGCGCTCTGGCGTGGCATGCTCGCGCAGATGGGCGATCACGCCGGAATCGGTGCCGCCGAAATCCGCCTTGAACCATTCGTAGATCGACGAGACACGCAAGCGCCCGCCCTCGATCCGGGCGCCGCGCGGATGGTTGACGAACTCGACCGCGCCTTGGGCGAGCGTGGCTTCGAGATTGGCGGCGGTGACCGCGCGCGCCGGCAGGTTGGGACAGCCGATGGACGCGCAATTGACCGCGTAGTGGATTCGCGGATCGGCCCAGAGCGGCCGCAGGATGCGATGCTCGACGTCGTCGAGCGAGACCTGCTCGCCCTCCACCGCAATCAGCTTGCGGCCCCACGGCCCGGACGAGAACAAGCCCGGCGATATGCGGATATCGCGAATGCTCGCCACGGGCCAATGGTCGATCACCACGTCGATGGTCAGCGCGTTGTAGAGATCGATCCAGAACGCCATTTGCGGCGCGCGCGCGAAGGCGGAGATCGGCGTGGCCGACAGGCTTCGCAGATAGTCCTTCAGCGCCGCCCG
>JAMNXK010000245.1 GCA_023653245.1 Tagaea sp. | reverse complement strand
TCGAAGCGCGCTTTCAGGTCACGGCCGAGTAGGGCGTGGGCTGCAGGATCGACGCTTCCACCCGCGCGACGATCGGGCCGTCCTTCTCGCTGGCCGCGCGCGCCGCGATCCACTCGGGATCGCTCGCGAAGGCGTTCCAGCGCGCCTCGCGTTCGGCGAGATTCCGCCAAGCCAGCAGATAGGTGAGCTTGGCGTTGCAGTTGTCGCCGATATAGTCGGTGAAGAACCCGGCTTGGCGGATGCCGTGCTTTTCCCAAAGCGGCAACGTCGTCTCGGCGAAGCGGGCGTGCAAGGCCGGCAGGCGGCCGGCGACGCAATGATAGACGCGCAGTTCGTAAAGCATGGGCGCGCCCTCCTTGGCGCGACGCGCAGCCTCCGCCCGCCGGCATATGGCCGTCAAGCGCGCGCTGCTGGCGCGGCGGGGATCTAGCGCCTATTCTCGGGCAATGGCTCCGATCGGCGAAGCGGCGAACAACGCGCCGCTCTACCAGCGCTTGCTCGACTCGTTGCGCGACAAAATCCGCCGCGGAGAGTGGGCGGTCGGCGGCCATCTGCCGACCGAAGCGGAACTTTCCGAGCAATACGGCGTAAGCCGCATCACGGTGCGGCACGCGTTGTCGCTGCTCGAACAGGACGGATTCATCCGCAAGGCGCGCGCGCGCCGCACGGAAGTCGTGTCCGCCGGACCCGTCAAGCGCTTGGGCTATCCGATGGAGTCGCTGGGCGACGTCGTGGCGATGGTCGCCAACGCCACCTTGTCGGTCGAAAGCTTCGTGCGCGAGCGCCAGCCCGAAGCCGCCGAGCTGCTCGGCGAAAAGGCGGACGCGCGGCTGCCGTGCTTGCGCAGCGTGCTCAAGCGCGACGGGCGCGCCTATGCGCGCTCGACGATCTACTTCTCGCTGCGCTTGGGCGCGCGCCTGCGCGTCAAGGATTTCGACGACACCGTCGTGTTCCGCGCGGTCGCGCGCAAGCTCGGCATCGAGATCGGCGACGTTTCGCATTCGATATGGGCCGAGGGTGCCAACGAATCGGACGCGCTGCGGCTGGCTTGTCCGGTCGGCGCGCCGTTGCTGGCGACCTTGTTGCTCTATCGCGACGGGAGCGGAACGCCGTTCGAGGCGGCCTATACGCGCGCCTTGGCCGCCGATGTGCGCTTGACCTACGGGTTCCGGGGCGGCGCCTCTTGACACGCGCGACGCGCTGAGTTGTTATAACAACAAGGGTGGAGCCATCATCGAGGCGGCATTCGCCCAGGCGTGGGGGGAAGCGTATGCGGGTCGACTTGACCGGGCGTACCGCGTTCGTGACGGGTGCCGCGCAAGGCATCGGGCGCGCGATCGCCGATGCGTTGGCCGCCAATGGCGCGCGGGTGGTCTATTCGGATCGCGACGCCGAGGCCGCGCGCCAAGCCGCGGGACAAGCGCTCCCCAGCGCCGCCGGGCACTTGGCCTACGCGCTCGACGTGGCCGACCGCGCGGCGATCGACGCGACCGTCGCGCGGATTCTCGCCGAGGCGGGGGCGATCGACATTCTGGTCAACAACGCGGGCATCGGCGTCAAGGCGGCCGACCGCAAGCCGGTCGATGGCTTTCCCGTCGCGGCGTGGGACGAGATGCTGGCGATCGATCTGACGGGCGTGTTCCTGGTGTCGCGCGCGGTGATTCCGGCGATGCGCGCGCGCAAATTCGGCCGGATCGTCAACATCGCCTCGGTTCTTGGCCTCGTGCCGATGCGCCTGCAAAGCGCCTACGTCGCCGCGAAAGCCGGCGTGGTCAACCTCACGCGCGCGATGGCGCTTGAGTTGGCCGGGGACGGCATCCTGGTGAACGCCATCGCCCCCGGCTCGACCGCGACGGCCGGGTGGAAGTCTTGGATCCACAACGCGACCAGCGCCGAACTCGATTTGCACGCGCGGCTGATGACGCATATCCCGCTCGCCCGGCCCGCCGAGCCCGAAGAGATCGCGCGCGGCGCGCTGTTCCTCGCCGATCCCGGCAACGCCTACATCACCGGCCACGTGCTCGCCATCGACGGCGGTTGGACGGCCGGATTTGCGCGGGATTTTTGACATGACCCCATCCGCCGCCCGTCCCGCCCTCGCGTCGACCTTGCCGAACCGCCCGGCTTTGCCCGAAGGGCTGACGGCGGACGCCATGCTCGCGCTCTACCGGCAGATGGCGCTGTTGCGCAAGTTCGAGTTGGCCGCGCAAGTCGCCTGTCGCGCGGGCGAGACGCCGGGGTTCCTGCATCTTTATATCGGCCAGGAAGCGACCGCCGTGGGCGTGTGCGCGCATCTGGAGCCGGCCGACTGGATCACGTCGACCCATCGCGGCCACGGCCATGCGCTGGCCAAGGGGATGGATCCGAAAATCCTGATGGCCGAGCTCTACGGCAAGCGCGACGGCTGTTGCGGCGGCCGCGGCGGCACGATGCATCTTTACGATCCTTCCGTCGGGCTGTTCGGCACCAACGGTCTGGTCGGCGGTGGCTTGCCCTCGGCGGTGGGGGCCGCGTTCTCGGCGCGTCATCGCCGCACGCGCGGGGTCTCGGTCGCTTTTTTCGGCGACGGCGCCACCAATCACGGCGCTTTCCATGAAGCGATCAATCTCGCCGGCGCGTTCGACGCGCCGTGCGTCTTCGTCTGCGAAAACAATCTCTACGCCACCGCCACCGCGCTCAAGAACGTGACCAAGAATCCGGAGATTGCGTCGCGCGCCGCCGCGTACGGCATTCCCGGAATCGCGGTCGACGGCAACGACGTGCTGGCGGTCTGGCGCGCCGCCAACGATGCGATCGCGCGCGCGCGGGCGGGCGGCGGCCCGACGCTGATCGAGGCGAAGACCTACCGCACCGTCGGCCATCACGAGGGCGATCCGCTGACCGGCACGTACCGCACGCAGGCGGAGGTCGATGCTTGGCTCGAGCGCTGCCCGCTCGACACGTTCCGCCGCCGGCTGATCGAGGACTACGCGATCGTCACCGGCCGCACGCTGGCGGAAGTCGACGAGAGCGTGGACAAGGAGGTCGCGGCGGCGATCGAATTCGCGCGCCGCTCGGCCGAGCCCGATCCGGCGGACGCGCATCTGCACGTCTTCGCCGAGCCGATGAACCCGGGCGTGGCGCGTGTGACGCGCGCGAGCGGTGCGGCGGTGGAGACGGGCTGGCTCGACGCGGTGCGCGACGGCATCGCCGAGGAGATGCGCCGCAACCGCAACATCGTCTATTTCGGCGAGGGCACCGGCGAGCGCGGCGGCACCTTCGCCCACACTAAAAATCTCTGGCAGGAATTCGGCGCGGGCCGGATGGTCGACACGCCGATTTCCGAGCTCGGCTTCACCGGTGCCGCGCTCGGCGCTTCGGCGACCGGCGTGCGCGCGATCGCGGATCTGATGTTCGCCGACTTTCTGTTCGAAGCGGCCGGGCAGATCGCCTTGCAGGCCGCCAAGCTGCGCTACATGTCCAACGGCATGGTCGAAGCGCCGATGGTCGTGCGCGTGGGCTCGGGCGCGGTCCGCTCGGCCGGCCCGCATCACAGCGGCACCTACCATCCGGTCTGGGCGCATATTCCCGGCTTGATCGTCTGCCTGCCGTCGACGCCCGCCGACGCCAAAGGATTGATGAAGACGGCACTCAACGCGCGCGACCCGGTTCTGATGCTGGAAACCAAGGCCCTGTTCGCGACCAAGGGCGCGGTGCCGGCGGGCGAGCATTACGTGCCCTTCGGTCTCGCGCGGATCGCCCGCGAAGGACGCGACTTGACGATCGCCAGCGCGGGCCAGCTCGTGCACCGGTCGCTCGAGGCGGCCGAGATGCTGGCGGCCGAAGGCGTGTCGGTCGAAGTGATCGATCTGCGCACGATCCAGCCGCTCGACGTCGAGACCGTGGCGGCGAGCGTGCGCAAGACGCACCGTCTGCTGGTCGTCGACGAAGGCTATGCGATGTTCGGCGTCGGGGCCGAGCTCGCGCAATCGATCAACGAGCTCGCCTTCGACGAACTGGACGGGCCGGTCGCGCGCCTGCACACCGATCCCGTCCCCCATCCATTCGCGCCCGCGCTCGAGCGCGCGATGCTGGTCGGCACGGCGGCGATCGTGCACGCCGCCCGGCGCACGATCGCCGGCCTCGCCGATCCGATCCGCCGCCACGGCGGTTTGGCGACCGGCATGGCGGCACCCATCGAAGCGCCCGTGCCGTCGCGCGCACCCGCGGCGGCGATGCCGCCAGCCGAGCCCGCGATCGACGGCGAACCGGTCAAGATGCCGTTCGGCGATCTGACGGTCAGCGAAGGCAAGCTCGTGCGCTGGGCGGTCGCCGAAGGTCAACGCGTCGCCGAGGGTCAGTTGATGGCCGAGGTGGAGACCGACAAAGCCGTAGTGGAGATCGACGCTCCCAAGGCCGGGATCGTCGGCAAACTGCGCGCGCAAGCGGGCGCCATCGTGAAAATGGGCCAGACGATCGCCTCGATCGGGCCGGGGTAGGGGCGATGCTGCTCGTTCTCAGCCAGTTTCCGCACGGCGATCCCGGCCTCGAGCGGCGGGCGGCGAAGGGACGTTGCGAGCTCCATATCCAAACCATGGCGGAAGCCGCCAAGACGCCGGTCCCGGCGCCGGTGCGCAAGCGGGCCGACGCGATCGTCCACTATCCCGCCGGCACGCGGATCGAAGGTCGGCCGGCGGATTGGCCGAAGGTCCGCGCGGTCCTGCGATCGGGCGTCGGCTACGATCTGATCGATCTGCGCGGCTGGGGCCGGCGCGGCGTGGCGGCGTTCAACGTGCCCGATTACGGCACGTCGGAGGTCGCCGATCACGCGATCGCCTTGATGC
>JAMNXK010000244.1 GCA_023653245.1 Tagaea sp. | reverse complement strand
CCCCGCCCAATCCGAATCGCGTAACAGCCGGTCACGCATATAGTTGGCGATCTCCAGCGCCGACACCTTGAGCCGCCCGGTCGGCAGCCGGTCGAGCCCGGAATCGAGCTTGCGCGGCAGATCGAGGGCGTCGAGCCCTTCGCGCGCCAACTTGGCGCCGATCAGGCCCTCGATCTCCCAGGGCATGTGCAAAGCGCGGCGCAGCAGATAGGCGCCTTGGTAATCCGATCCGTATTCGAGCAGGCCGGCGTATTTGGGCGAGGTGACGGCGCCGATCCAAGGCCGGGTCAAGGCACGGAACGCCGCGCCGAGAAAGCCGAACGGGGCGGCGCGCGCGACCAGACGGGGGATCTGCGCGAAGCCGGGATAGCCCGCGAAAATCTCGTCGCCGCCCAAACCGGAGAGCGCCACTTTCAGGCCCGCGCGCTTGGCCGCTTGCGCCACGAAATAGGTGTTGATGCCGTCGACCGTGGGCTGGTCCATGGCGGCGAACAGATTGGCGCGCTCGGCCGCGAAGGCGTCGCGCCCGATCCACAGCGTGCGGTGATGCGTGCCGCGCGCGGCCGCGAATTCCTCGGCCAGGATCGTTTCGTCGTTTTCGGTGCCGCGATAGGCGTCGAAGCCGAGTGTCACCGTATCGAGCTGGCCCGCGTCGGTTTCGGCGGCGATGCCCGCGAGCACGGTCGAATCGATTCCCGCCGACAGGAACACGCCGACTTTCACGTCGGCGATCATGTGATGGCGCAGCGTGTCGACGACCGCGTCGCGCAAATCGCCCGCCGCGCCCTTCCCCCTCAGCGCCGCGACCAAGTCGAAGAACGGTTCGGGTGTCGATGCGCCCTTCGCGTCGACCCAGATCGAGGTTCCCGCCGGCAAGGCGCGAATGCCGCGATAAAGCGTGTGCGGATCTGGCACGTGGCCCCAGACGAAGAACCCGGCATGGCCGGCCGGATCGGGCGTGGTGTCGGGCGCTTCGGCCGCCAGCAGCGCTTTCACTTGGCTGGCGAAGCGTAAAGTCTTGCCGTCATCGGCGAGGTAAAGCGGTTTGATCCCGAACGGATCGCGCGCCAGGAACATCCCGCCTTTGGCCGGATCGTGGATGGCCAGCGCGTACATGCCGCGCAAGCGCCCCGTCATCGCGCTTCCGTGGCGGGCGTAGAGATGGAGCAGCACCTCGGTATCGGAATTGGTGGCGAAGACCGCGCCTTCGGCCTCCAATTCGGCCTTCAAGGTCCGGTAATTGTAGATCTCGCCGTTGAACACGATGCGCAGATCTGTGTTCGCCAAGCGCATCGGCTGATCGGCGATCGTGCGCAGATCGATGATCGACAGGCGGCGATGGCCGAAGCCGACGCGGCCGTCCTCCGAGAACCACTCGCCCGTGCCGTCGGGCCCGCGCGCGGCCATCGCGTCGCGGATGGCGATCAACTCGCCGCGCCGGACGGGCTTGGCGTCATGCGCGTAGGCGAAAACGCCGGCGATCCCGCACATGCTATTTGACCGCGACGGCGAAGAGATTCTGGGTGAGCACCGTATGCGCGCGGCTGCCGGTCTCGACCGCGAGATAGAAGCGCAAGCCCCCGCGGATCATGCGCCACAGGATCGCGCGCGCGCGGCTCTTGAGGCCGTGCACCGCCGGCGGGTCCTCGAAACATTCGATCGAACGCCAGCCCGAGGCGAGGAAGAGCTGGGCGAGACTCTCGGGCGTGAAGGCGACCTCGTGGGTCAGGTCGGAATAGATCATCAGCGTGCCGAAGGGCGACGCACCGTTGGGCACGTGCAAGATCAACCGCCCGCCCGGCTTGAGCGCGCGATGGATCGCGTCGACCGCGTCGAGGATTTCGTCGCGCGTGAGATGTTCGAGCACGTCGAACAACACGACCGCGTCGAGGCTCGCTTCTGGCGTCTCGCGCAAGGCGCCCATCAGATCGCCTTCGCGGATCCCGTCGATCCCGAGCCGCTGGGCCGCCGCGATCTGGGCGGGCGAGCCGTCCACGCCGGACATGTTGGCGTAGCCCGCGCGGCGCGCGAAATGCAGCAGCGCGCCGTGGCCGCAGCCGAGTTCCAAGATCCGCGCGTTCCTGTCGGCGGGGAAATGATCGGCGATCAGCCGGTTCAAATGCGCCGCGCGCGGCGCCAGGCCCTCGACCGTGTCGGGCGCCAAGGGCGCATTCGTCGCCGAGGTGTAGGCGGCGTAGATGCGCTGGCGATAGCGGGTCGCGCTCATGCCGCCAGCCGCGCGCCGAAGCGCTCAAGCAAGCGGCCTTGCTGTTCGACGTAGCGCTCGAAGGCGAAGACCTTGTCGACCGTGCGGATGCCGGCCGCACCCATCGTCGCGCACAGCGCCGGATCGGCGGCGAGCTTGGCGATGGCGCCCGCGATCGCGTCGATGTCGAGTGGGGGCAGCGCGAAGCCGCACGGATCGTCCGCCAGGATCGCCTCGGGCGAGCCATCTTCGTTGCCGCACAGAAAAGCCGTGCCGCAGGACGCGGCTTCGATGAGGCCGAGCGGCACCGCCTCGCCCCAGCCCGGCCCGCCGCGCGCGATCAGCGTGGCGAGATCGGCGGCGGCGTACAGGATCGGCAGATGGGCTTGCGGCGCGCGGCCGGTGAAGCGCACGTGGTCGCCGAGGCCGCGTTCGCGCGCGTAAGCTTCCAGCGCGTCGCGATCCGCACCCGAGCCGACGATCAGATAGACCAAGCGCTTGTCCGCGAGCTTGGCCATCGCGTCCATGGTCTGGCGCTGGCCTTTGTTGGGCGGCAGCAGCATCGCGGCCACGGTGGTCATCACGAATTTGTCGCCCAGATCGGTCCAGCCATAGGCGCGCGCGAGTTCGGCGCGCGCCGCCTGCTTGTCCATCGGCTTGAAGAAGGCGACGTCGACGGGGTCGTAGAGCAGCCCGGTCGGCGGGACCTTCGCGCGGTATTTCGGCATCCAGTCGATCGTGTACCGGCAATCGGCGATCACCAGATCGGCGGCCTGGAACGCGGCTTCGCGCAAGGCCGGCAGCTTGGTCAGAATATCGATGTTGTAGACATTGACCGTGAAGGGCGTGCCCGAGATTTTCTTCACCAGCCAGCCGAGGCCGGCGAGATAGACGTGATTGAGCATCACGAGATCGTAGCGGCCGCGCGCGGCAAAGGCTTCGCGCAGCAGCGTGCGCACGGCTTTGAGCCGGGTTTCGAAGGGCAGCTTGCGATGCGCGATTCCGGGGGCCAGCGGCGCGCCGTCCTGCTTGTCGAGCGACACGATCTCCAGCGTGTGGCCCAGGCGCTTCAACGCCTCGACCTGATAGCGGCTATAGGTCGCGATTCCGCCATAGCCTTCGATGTCGAACCCGAGGAACAGGATGCGCATGCCGCCGCCCTACTTGATCGCGACGGCCAGGAAGGTCTGGCTGAAAATCGCGTCCTTGCCGGTCTCGCCGGTCTCGGCCGCGAGCACGAGGCGCGAAACCGCCCGGATGGCTTGCCATAGAACGGCGCGCGCGCCGCTCTTCAGCCCATGCGCGACCGGCTTGTCCTCGTGGCAGCGCACGTCCTTGAAGTCGCAGACGCGCAAGAGCTGCTCGATCGAACGGCGCGTGAACGAGCCCGTGGCCAGAATGTCCCAATAGCGCACGCGGCCGGCGAACAGCGCCTCGCCGTTGGGCAGATGCAAGATCCAGCGCCCGCCGGGCTTGAGCACGCGGCGGACTTCGTCGGCGAGCTTCAGCTGCCCGGGCACGTCGAAGTAATGGTAGAGGTCGAACAGCACGACCACGTCGCAGCTTTCGTCCTTGGTGGCGGCGAGTTCGGCCATCAGATCGCCCTGGCGCACGCCCTCGATGCCCAGCTGCTTGGCCATCGCGACCTGCTCGGGGCTGGCGTCCACGCCGTGGAAATCGGCGTAGCCCGCGCGCCGCGCGGCCCACACGACGGCCCCATGCCCGCAACCCAGATCGAGCCCGCGCGCGTCGCGCGACGGCGGGAAATGCTCGGCGACCAGCTTGTCCAGGAACGGCCGGCGGCGATCCAGATTGCCGGCGGCGTCGGACACGGCCGCATGGGTGGACACGTAGCGCGCCAGAACGCGGGCGCGCCAATCGGTGGGCTGATCGTTCGGGTTGTCGGCCATGGTCCGTCTAACGCTCCTAACCCCCCAGGCATTCCCGGCGCACGACCAGCCGGTCGGGCTCGCGCATCATGGCGGCGACCCCGCGCGCGTCGTCGTCGCTGCGCGTCGGATCGTTCATGGCGAATTCGAAGCGGTCGGGCAAGGCGCGCGCGCGGCCTTGCTCGCGCGTCACCCATTCGAAGCGCACGATCCGCCGGCGCCGGTCGGACGGGTGGGGGTCGATCCCCTGGATGCGGTAGTGGGGTCCGGAACCCTCGACCGGTATCGGATCGACCGCCATTTCCGACGCACCGTAGCTGCCCGGCTCCAGCCGGGTCAGGCGCAGGCGTTCCAGGCAGGCGATATCCGGGTCGGGCAGGCGCCAGCCGGCCAGTTCCAGCGCCAGGAAATCGCGCGCCAGCTCGGTTTCCAGCGCGGTTTGCGCGGCGGCCGGGCCGGCCCAAAGCAGGGCCAGAAGCGTCAAGGGGGCGAGGGGGGACACGTCGGACCGGTTCGTAGCCCGTCCCACGGGGCTTCGCAAGCGGGGGGCGGCCCCGTTAGAGTGCCGCCGCCATGACGACTCCCGATCTCGCCCATCAATTCAAAGCCGGTATGCGCCGCCTCGGCGCCGGTGTCACCATCGTGACGACCTTCGACGGAAAGGCCCGCGCCGGGCTGACCGCCACGGCCGTGTGCTCGCTGACGGCCGAGCCGCCGCAGCTTTTGGTCTG
>JAMNXK010000011.1 GCA_023653245.1 Tagaea sp. | reverse complement strand
GCCGTTTCCCCGGCGTTCGAGAGGTGCGGGTTCTGCACGAGCTCGATCGCGACGACGACGCATCGTCCGTGCCGCCGATCTTGTCGATGGCATTCGCGGATCGCCAAGCGCTCGACGTGGCACCGGACTTGGACGTCCGCCGGACCAGCCGCGAGGTCGCGCGCGGCTTGCTCGAAATGTGGGTGCGACATCACGTCTTCGATGCCGCGCCGGCCGATCCGCTCGATCGGAGGTGAGTTGCCCGCGCGCCCCGGGCGTTGTAGGGAAGGGGTCCCGGGGAAACGGCGTGTAGCTCAGCCTGGTAGAGCGCCAGCTTTGGGAGCTGGATGTCGCGAGTTCGAATCCCGCCACGCCGACCGGGTTTTTCTGTCCGACCTTGAGACACGGGTGACGGTTTGTACCGGAGACAAGGGTGACACCCTCAGCCGAAGGGGGTGTCGATGGGTTGCAAGGTTCTTTGCTCCAGGTCGATGTATCCCAGATCATAGTGCATGAAGGAGACGAGCCAAATGCCGTCTTCGACTTCCTTGATGCCGAGGGTCTGGCCGGCGAACACGAGGGAGAGATTGATCTTCTTGCGGTGCAGGCAGATGCGTCCGCACGCGGTGACGTCGATTTGCCTGTCGTGGAAGGGGTAGGCGATCTCGGACAGGCCGCGATAGGGGCGCGTCGATGGGACGTAAACTTCGGCGGGGAACTTCATGCCGAGGGCTTCGTGCGGGCGTTCGGCGTTGAACTCGTCGCGGAAGGCGTCGAACTTGGCCTGCTGCTGGAGGCTGTTCAAGCCCGGCGGGTGGGTGGTCTCTTTCTTGCGCTTGAGATGCATGCGCTCGTGGCGGCCGTTCTGCTGGGGGCGGCCGGGTTGGATGCGCTCGATCGCGATGCCGAGCCTGAGCCACCAGACCGACAGCCGGCTCAGATTGAACAGCGCGCTGGGCGAGGCGAAGGGAACGCCGTTGTCCGAACGGATCGCCGCGGGCAGCCCGCGTTCCTCGAACAGGCGCGCGAAGGCCGTAAAGGCGAGGTCTTCGCGGGTGGATTCGAGCGCTTCGCAGAGCAGCAGATAGCGCGAGGCGTGATCGGTGACGGTCAGGGGATAGCAATAGCGCCGGTTGCCGAGGGTGAACTCGCCCTTGTAGTCGGCGCACCATAGTTCGTTCGGCGTCCGGCCCGCGGACAGGGCCGTGCCTGCGGCCCGGCGGCGGGGCCGCCCCGCCGGCTTGACCAGGCCATGGCGGTCGAGAACCGCGTGGATGGTGCTCTTGGCCGGAACGCGCACCTCGTGCGCCAGCTTGCGGACCAGCAGTTCCCTGATCTTGCGCGCCCCCCAATGGGGCTTCTCGCGCTTGAAGCGCAGGATCTGCGCTTCGTCCTGGGCCGGCAGCTGGTTGGCGTAGCGCACCGGCCGGCGCGACCGGTCGGTCAGGCCCTCGGCTCCACTTTCCTTATATCGGTCGAATATCTTGTAGCCGGTCTTCCGGGATATCCCGAACTCCCGGCACATATGGCTCATCTGCTCGCCCTCGAGAAGGCGCGCCACGAACCGCAGACGCTCGTCCATGACCGAACTCTCCTTCCACGGCATGACACTTCTCCTCCGCTTGGGCGGGAAGAAGTGTTACCCATGTGTCCGGTACAAACCGTCGCCTATGTGTCGGGTCGGTCAGAAGCCCGCCCTTGGGAAACCGAGCGGCGGGCTTCGCTGTTCCGGGGGACTGCGCGCGCGGGCGTGCCGCGCGGGATTCGAATCCCGCCGCTCCGACCACCAAATAAGCCCGCGAGATCAACGATCTAGCGGGCTTCGAGGTTATTGTGCCTGCGGGCGCTGTCCGCGTCAGCGCCTGCGCGGCGAGAACAGTCGATCCGCGTTGTCGTAGGCGATCGCGCGGGCGGCGCCTGCATCGAGGCCGGCCAAAGCCGCCAGGCGGTCGAGGCGATCCCAAACTCCGCCATAGGGTTCGGCCAGTCCGGACGGCGGCCAATTCGCGCCCGCGATCATCCGCCGCGGGCCGAAGGCGGCGACGATCTCGCGATAGAAGGCGAATGCGCCGTCCTCCCGCACCGGCGGATCGCCGGGCGACCAGAAATTCGACACCTTGCAGACGAACGCGGGCAGCGACGCGATCGCCGCTAGGCCGTGGCACCACGCGGACGTGGGCGGCGCGGCGAAGTCCGGAAGGCCCGCGTGATCGAGGACGGCGACGAGCCCCGGCACTTCGCGCGTCGCGTCGGCCACGTCGAGCAGCTGGTCGGGACCCGCGAGAAACTCGGCGATCGCGCCGTGATCGCGGAGCGCGCGCAGCGCTCGGCCAACCTCCGGGCGGCGCACGAAATGCCGGTCGGGGTGGATCGTGAGCGGAAACCGCGCGCCCTTCCAAAGCGGATCGGCCGCGAGGTCGCGCACCCGCGCCGCGACATCCGCGGCTTCCGCGTCGATCCAACCCACGATACCGGCGACCAGATCCGGGTTCGCCCGCGCGACAAGCGAAAGGCGCGCGTTGTCGTCCGCTTGCTGCGCCGCGGAGACGAGCACGACCCGGTCGATCTTCGCGGCGGCGAGCGCGGGGCGCTGGCTTGCGAACGAGTGGTCGCGGTCGAGCGCCGGAATGGCGGCGCGAATGCGGACCGCCGCGCCGTCGCCCGGCCACCAGACGTGAAGATGGGCGTCAAACCGCATGGCGCCGCGCGATGTCGTCGAGTTCGGGCCAGAGCGCGTCGGGAATCGCGCGGCTGAAAGCGGCAAGGCACTGCGCGAGCTCCGTCGGGCCGGCGGCGCCCAGCAGCGTCGTGGACACGTTCTCCAGCCTCGCGGCGAAGCGGATCGCCGCGTCTTTGAGCGGCACGCCGAAGCGGTCGCAGACGCGCGCCAGATCGCGAACGGCCGCGACGAGAGGAGCCGGCGCTCTCGCGTAGTCGTAGTTGGCCGTCGCCGGATCGCCCGCGGCGAGAATGCCGGAGTTGAAGACACCAGCCGCGACGATCTTCGTGCCGGAAGCCGCGCATGCGGGCAACAGCGCCGTCGCGGCCTCGCGGTTCAACAAAGTCAGACGTCCTGCGATCAGGACGACGTCGATCCGAAACCGGCGGACGACCGCAAGCGCGGCTTCGACCGAGCCCGTACCGACGCCGATCGCGTCGAACAGGCCTTGGCTTCTCAGATCGCAGAGTGCTTCGAAGGCGGACTCCGCACCGTTCGCGTCGCGGCCGGGGTCGTGAATATAGACGATATCGACGCGATCGACGCCGAGCCGCTCCAGGCTTCGGGCCAAAGATCGCGCGATCGCATCTTTTGAGTAATCGATGCGGCGGTGCGAAGCGGGTAGGTGGCTGCCCTCCGGCGCGTCGATCACATGGCCGACCTTGGTCGATATAATCGGGCGCTTGCCGCGCAGCCCCGTCAGCGCGCGGCCTAAGCGCCGCTCGGACAGGCCGCAGCCATAAAGCGGCGCCGTGTCGAAATAGCCGATCCCGGCCTCGATCGCCGCGCGCAGCGTGGCTTGAGCGACATCTTCGGCGATCTCGGCCCTACCGAGGGACGCGCAGCCCAGACCGATCTCGGGCAATTCGACGCCGCCGCCGCGACTCATCCTTTGACCGCCCCCGCCGACAAGCCGCCGACGATATAGCGCTGGAAGAAAAGGGCGAGGATGAAGGGCGGCAGAGCCGTCAGAACGCCGGCCGTCATGACGTAATCGAATTGGATCGCGGCGCTGTCCGCGAAACTCGCGGCGACGACGGGGAGGGTCTTGCTCGCTTGCGTCTTCGTGAAGACGACCGCGAACAGGAACTCGCTCCAAGCCGACATGAACGAAAGGATCGCGACGCAGACGAGGCCGGGCCGGGCGAGGGGCAGGAGCACCAGCCGGACCGTCTGCCAGCGCGAGCATCCGTCGAGCAGCGCCGCCTCCTCAAGGTCGGCGGGCATCGCCTTGAAATAGGACTGCAGGATCCAGATCGAGAAAGGCACGGTGAAGAAGCAATAGACAGCCATCAAGGAGAGCTTCGTGTCGATGAGCCCGAGATTGCGCACCAGCAAGAACAGCGGCACGACGATCATGATCGGCGGCACCATGCGCACGGCGAGGTAGCCCATCAGCAACGGCAACGCGGCGCGCGATCTGATCCGCGCGAAGGCGTAGGCGGCCGGCGTGGCGATGCAAAGGTTGAGGATCGCCACGCAGGTCGCGACGAACAGGCTGTTGAGCATCGCGGGCAGGATGTCGAACACGGCGGGCGCGCGGTTGGCGGCCATGGCGAGGAACGCCGGATCGCCGATGCCCAGGATCGTCAGATAGTTCCGGATCGTCGGCTCGTGCGGGACGAAATGCGGCGGCGTGGACAGCATCTCCGCCTCGGTCATCAGGCTGGTGACAACCATCCAGTAGATCGGCCCGAACAGGAAGATGAAGAACGGGACCGCCGCGAGGCAGAGCAGCGCCTTGCGCAAGCGCGCGGCGGCGGCGAAGGAGAGTCTCATCGCCCCGACTCCCCGCGCTTCCAAAGGAGGCGGATGTACAGGATCGACAGAGTCATGGTGATGAGAGCGAGAATGTAGGCGTAGGCGTTTCCGCGCCCGAAATCCGTGAGGCTGAACGTGGTGGTGTAGGTCAGCCAGGCGAGGACCGTGGTGGCGCTGCCGGGGCCGCCGCCGGTCAGCACGTAGATGATGTCGAAGGTGCGCAAGGCGACCATGGTCTGCGTGACCAGCACTAGCAACAGCGCGTGGCTCAGCCACGGCAGGGTGACGTAGCGGAATCGCTGGAGGATGTTGGCGCCGTCCACGCGCGCGGAATCGTGGAGCTCGTCGGGCACCGTTTGAAGTGCTGCGAGCATGACGATCGCCACGAAAGGCACGTGGTTCCAGACTTGCGCCACCACCAAGGCGGCCATCGCCGTCGAGGTGTCGCTGAGCCACGGCTGCGCTTGGCCAAGCACGCCGGTTCCGACGAGGATCGCGTTCACGAGGCCGTGCTGCCCGTCGAGCAGCCATTGCCAGATCAAACCGTTCACGACCGGCGGTATCGCCCACGGGAGCAGCATCACCGCCCGGAGGACCGCCCGGCCGGGAAAGGCTTCGTTGAGCAACAGGGCGAGCAGCGTCCCCAGTATGACCGTCAGGCTGATCGAGCCCGCGCAAAAAATCGCGGTGTTGCCCGCCGCCGCCCAGAATTGTTCGCGGGTGAGAATGTCCGCGTAGTTGTCGAAGCCGACGAAACGCGTCCGCGCCGGCTGGCGCAGATTGTAGGCGTAGAGCGAAATCCAGAACGAGTAGACGATCGGGTAGGCGACGACGAAGATCAAAAGCACAATCGCGGGCGAGTTCAGGACGAAGAGCATAAACGGCCGCGGCTCGCCGGGCGCTTTCCATCGCCGCGCCCGGGAAGCGGCGATCATGCCTTGAGACACAGATACACGATCACTTTGAGCGGCCGCGCCGACGGCGACGCGAGCACGAGCCGTTGCCACGGGCCGAGGTCGCGCATCGGCAAGCTCAGCAGGCCCGGTCCCGTGCGCGCGACCGGCGCGGACTCGTGGGCGCACCAGGTGAGACCGTCGGGCGAAATCTGCGCGGCGATCTCGAGTTTGGCGTCGGGATCGGCGGACAGGACGTGCACGAACCAGCGGCCTTCGCCGGCCCAGGCGGTTTCGTAGGGTTCCGTCTCCAGCCTTCCATCGACCAGGACGTTGCGTTCGACGACGGCGGTAAAAGCGTGATTCAGCATGTCGGTCACCAATCCACCGAGACGAGGACGGAATCGAGATAGATGAAGTTGCGCACCGCGCGATGCGTGCGCACGTCGACGCAGAAATTCAGCAGCTTCTCGAGGCCCCAGTAGCCTTTCGGATAAGTGGGAACCGGCAGCGCGCGCAGGTCCATCACCTTGTCGCCGACCTGAAGCTCGACGTTGCGGCCCGCGCTCGTATCGAAGACGTAGCGCAGGTAATGCCAATTTATCTTCGTGGGGAGTTCGTTGTAGCAGAGCGCCTGCTGGCCGCCCGGGACGTCCGCCCAATCGTCCGGATGCGCCACGTGGTAGTCGGACGTATGGGGCGCGCCCTCCAGGACCATGCGCGTCGAGGTTTGCAGCGACGTCTTGTACATCCACTTGCGCACGAGATTGCCGTCGTCGTCGGTGTTCAGGTAGCGCAGCGCGCAGTGGTAGCGACGGCCGAATTCGAGATCGCAGACGTCGTTGCCGATGGTGAAATCGCCGAAGTCCGAGGCGCTCGGATCGACGTTCCCGTCGTAGGAGGAATGGCGCTCGGGGAGCGCGCCGATCCACCCTTCGGCCTTGATGGCGAAGTAGGTCTCGAATTGCACGAGGCCGGGCTTCACGTAGGTGAGGCGCTTGATCGCGAGGGCCATGTGATGGGCCTTCGGCCGGGTCGCGAGCTTGAGGGCGTAGGTGCCGTCGACGGCGCCATGCGTGCCGATGTCGAAGAAGCTCATGTTGCTGATCTGCGGCGGGCGCATGTCGGAGATCACCGGCCGGACCTTGTCGAGGTTGCCGTCGTGATTGCCGATGAGCTCGCACCAGCCGTTCACGCCTTTGTCGAAATCGTCGTGAAACAGGATGCGCGGCAGCGGATTGTATCGGCTGATGCAGGGGTTCGCGGCGACGAGCGCGCGCCGGTATTCATCGACGGCTGACATGACGGTCCTTTTCCTGAGGGTCGTATCGTGGTTGGCGACGGACGGCGAAGGTCACCCCCGGGCGAGGCGCCGCGCGGTGTCGGCGGAGGTGGTGATGGCGGCCCGGACGGTGGTCCGGCGCAGAAGGGCTTCTTGGACCGCGCCCATCATCGTCTGCTCCCATTCCGGATACCATGTGGTCTTGATGCCCTTGCGCTGACGGCCGATCTCGGAAAGACGGTTGAAATCGCGCGTGTCGCCGAGATTCATCCGGTTGACGAAGTCGCCGACTTGCGGATCCGAGATCAGGTTGGGGAACGGGCTGCGCCCGCCTTCGCTCAGCAGCCGCGCGCGCGGCATGGCGAAGGCGCCGGTCTCGTCCGGACCCGCGTAGGCGCGTAGCGTGCGCCACGCCGCGTCGCGGTTGCGCGTGGCGGCGGCCAAGCCGACGCTGTGCGCGTAGCCGACCGTGCCGACGTCGTTGCGTTCGAGACCGGGCACGAGCGCCATGCGGATCTTTCCGGCCGCGCGGGAGTCGGGCCAGATATTGAACTCGGCGAGCGCGTATTGCGCCATGTAGCCGAATTTGACGACGCCCGAACGGATCGCGGTGCGCGACGCGCCCCAGTCGCGCTGCAGATCGTCGGGCGAGGTGATGCGCCAGTCGTTCATCGCGGCGACGTACCACTCCAGAATCGGCCCCAGCGGATGGCCCGGCCGGTCGAAGACCGGCGCGCCGGACTCGTCGAACAGTTCGGCGCCCGACGCGTAGAGCGTCGCCCAAAGGCTCCAGAACTGCCCGGGCTGCCGGCGCATGGCCAAACTCAAGGGGAACTCGTCGATGCCCGCGCGCTTGACGGCCTGCATTTGCGTGCGCAGTTCGTCGAGATTCTTCGGCGGAGTCGAGAAACCGGCGCGCGTCATCGCGTCGTGATCGTAGGCGAAGCCGAACGCGTCGCTGAGGAAGGGCAGGGCGTAGGTCTTTCCGTCGAGGCCTTTGGTGCCGGTGACGGCCGTGGGGGTCGCGGCCCGCAGGACCGTATCGAGCCCCGGCAAGCCGTCGAGCGGCGCGAGCCAGCCGCTGTCGGCCCACGACGCGAGCTCGGTTTCCGGGACCTGGACGATATCCACGGCCGTTCGGGCGACGAATTCGGCGATCAACGTGTCGCGATAGCGGCCGAACGGCGTGCTGACCCACTGTATCGAGAGGTCCGGATTGCGGTCGAGGAACTGGGCGAGCTGCGGCACGTCGCTGGCGGGATAGCGTTCCCACGCGCGGAAGTTCAGCAGAACTCGCCCGGCGGCGCGCCGCAGAATCGCCGGGTTCACTTCCGTCTGGGCGCGGGCGCTTGCCATCGGGATCGTCGCCACGAGGCCGGCCGCCGCCAGGCGCCCGAACTGGCGTCGCGAGTGCAGGATCTTGGTCATCGCTTCCTCCCTGTGTTCCGGTCGATGCCGGATTTTCGTTTTTGACTTCAGTCGGCAGTCACGGCGCGGAGCCGGACGGGGCCCACCAGACCGGGTGGCCACTCGAACAATTCGGGCCGCCGCTCGAACAGGATTTCGGCCCGTGGGATCACTTTGCGGATATGGAACTGCATATGCGACGCGGCGTCCGACGGCCGGCGCCGCCGGAACGCATCGACGAGCGACGCGTGCTCCTCCACGATCGGCGCGAGCGGGTAGTTGTCGGTCAGCGCCAGATGCGCGGCCCGGAACCGGTCGAGATGCACTTTTGCCGCTTGCACGACCGTCCAGATATTGGGGACGCCGGCGATCGCCATGATCGTGCGATGGAAAATCTCGTTGAGCCGGAAGAAGCCGGCGTCGTCGCCGCCCGCGACGGCGCGGCGCTGCGCATCGACCTGCTCGACGAGGCCGGCGACGTCCGCGCGTTCGGCCTTGCCCGCCGCTTCGGCCGCCGTCGCGGATTCGAGGGCGATGCGGGTGAACAACGCTTCGCGGAAACCTTGAAGATCGAGAGGGGCCACGACGGTACCGCGCTGCGGGAACACGCGCACCAATCCCTCATGTTCCAGACGCTGCAGCGCTTGCCGGATCGGCGTGCGGCTCGCGCCGATCTGTTGCACCAAAAGGGATTCGGAGAGCGTGCTGCCGGGCGGGAACGTCAGATCGAGAATCGCCCGTCGGGTGAGATCGTAAGCCTTGTCCGAGGCCGATCCCGTATCGACGACGTCGATCGCGCGTTGCGCTCTGGATTTCATTTTTGTATCCTAGCACTCATGTATACAAGATGCAAGGGGCGATAACACGCGACGGAATCCGGAACCAGCCGAAGGAGTCGAGAGGACATGACGAGCCTGCCCGAAGGAGCATTGCGACGGCGGCCCAACGTGCTGTGGTTCACGTCCGATCAGCAGCGATTCGACACGATCGGAGCGCTCGGGAACCCACATGTGAAGACGCCCAGTCTCGACCGGCTCGCGGCCGACGGCGTCGCGTTCACCCACGCCTTCTGCCAATCGCCGGTCTGCACGCCCAGTCGCGCCAGTTTTCTGACCGGACTGTTTCCCAGCACGATCCGTGCGAACCGCAACGGCAACGCCGAGTTCTCCGGTGCCGCGCCGCTGGTGACCAAGCTCTTCGCCGATTCCGGGTATGTCTGCGGCAATGTCGGCAAGCTGCACCTTGCCGCCGCCGCGGGCGGGCGCGAAGCGCGCGCGGACGACGGCTACACGACTTTCGACTACAGCTTGGCGCCGAGGGCACATGGTGGTTACGACTACGCCGATTGGATCGCCGCTAAGGGGTACTCGATCGGCGAACTTGCCGAAGACCCGGACGGCATTCCCCCGGACTTGCATCAAAGCACCTGGTGCGCCGAACGGGCGTGCGACTTCATCGCGCGCAACGCCGGGCGCCCATGGCTGCTGACCGTCAATCCGTTCGATCCGCATCCGCCATTCGACCCGCCGCGCGCGTGGCGCGAGAAATTCGATTGGCGCGACATGCCCGGGCCGCAATTTCGCGACACCGATATTGCCCAACAGGCGGCCTTGGCCGCCGCCGATTTCCAGACGCGGGCCCGCCCGCCCCACGAGGTCCCGCGCGACGGTGCGACGCCCAAGGTCTACGCGACGGGTGCGGCCTTGGGCCTTCACGAGGACGTCCGAAAGCTGCAGGCGGCGTACTACGCGATGATCGGTCTGCTCGACGAGCAGTTCGGCCGCATCCTCGATCGTCTGTCGGCGCTCGGACTGGCCGACGACACGATCGTCGTCTACACGAGCGACCACGGCGAGATGCTCGGCGATCACGGCCTGTTGCTGAAAGGGGCGAGGTTCTACGAAGGCCTGGTACGCGTGCCGCTGATCGTTCGTCTTCCCGGCGCGGCGGCGGGCCTCAAGAGCGACGCGCTAGTCCAACTGACCGATATCGCGCCGACCCTTCTCGACCTCTGCGGCGTCGGACGGCCGTCGCGCCTCGAAGGGCGCAGCCTCTTGCCGATAGCCTGCGGCGAGGCCGATCCGCATCGCCATCGCGACTTCGTCCGGGCGGAGTATTTCGACGCGCTCAAGCTGCCCGCAGGCACGAACGCGACGATGTATCGAACCGAGGATCGCAAGCTCGTCGTCTATCACGGCCAGCCGTTCGGCGAGTTCTACGATCTCGCGAACGACCCGTGGGAGTTCGAGAATCTATGGGACGATCCCGTTCGTCTGCCCGAAAAACTCGCGCTGATCCGGGCCAGCTTCGACGCCAGTATCGCGGCGCTCGACACGGGGCCGCCGCGAGCGTCGAACTGGTGAAGGCCGAACTGGGTGTGGGCCCCGGAGGTAGCTGCCGTATTTTGGGGCGGGATTTACGCGCCGGACCTTCGGAACGGCTTGATCGGGCGCACGACACGGTCGCGCGTGCGGGCGTAGCGCGCGCCGCCAAGGCGACCCACGGGAAACCAGCGCTCGGCGTCGATCCGCGTGCCGTCGCCGTCGATCAGGTCTTCGCCGATCTGGGCGGCGACGATCCGGCCCAAAATCAAAGTTCGTGTGTCGGAGAGCGGGATCGTCGCGTGGCGCACGCACTCCCAGGCGATGGGTGCGTCCGCCAGGCGCGGGCAGGCGACATCCGTCGATGGTGCGAGCACGAGTCCGAGTACCTCCGCCTCCGACACGCCGGCAGGGTAGTCGGTCGCGCAAGCGACCGCCGCGTCGAGCAGCGTCTCGTCGACCATGTTGGCGACGAATTCGCCGGTCCGCCCGATATTGGCGAGCGTATCCTTGCGCTCGCCCGGCCGGTGGCCTTCCTCGCCATGCGTGTCGAAGCCGATCGCCAGGATGGGCGGCTCATCGCTGACGTAGTTGAAAGCGCTGAACGGTGCGACGTTGCAGCTTCCATCGGAGTTGAGCGTGGTCACGAGCGCGATGGGGCGCGGCCCCACGCCGCCGGTGATCAGGCGGAACTTCGCCGTCCGGGACAGATCCGCCATCGCGATCCGGCGCATCATGTCATCGAATGAAATTGGCCGAGGGATGCGCTCGGGGGAACTTCCGCAGATAGGCGAGAAACTTCGCCAGCGACTTGTCGCCCTTGGTGAGCGTGCCTTGGCGGAAGCTGATCGTGTCGAGGATTTCCCAATCCTCCGAGATCGTGCGCTTCGAGATTTCGAGCAGGGTTTCGAGTTGCGTGCGCGCGTTTGGCCCTTTGAGGACGACGTTGCAGTTGAAAACTTGATTGTGGCCGGGCCTCGGCAGACCGTAGCCGGTGATCGTCCCGCGCCAGAAATCGCCGTACATGCCCCAGCGATAGAAGATGCTCGTGCCGCGGATGCCGGCCGTATTCTCCATCTGCACATCGCCTTGATGCAGCGCGCGATAACTGAACTCGTGGCCCCAATCGTGCCAACGGACCAGCTCGTGCGGGTCCTCGACCTGGAAACGGATCTTGTGCACGACTTTGAGATGCTGCATGTCCGGCGTGTTGGCGGCGAAGACCCAAGGATCGGAACGCAACGGACGCTCGGCCTTGTAGTTCAGGGTCTCCAGCGCGTCGTCGGGATAGGGGAAGCACGGCAGATCGAAAAGTGGCTTCTCGCCGTTGAACACCCAGACGATACCGAAGCGCTCTTGCACCGGAAAGCGGAACAAGCAGGCGCTGGGCGGCGGCGGATCGCCGATCCCGGTCTTCACGCACACGCCGGCGGAATCGTATTCCCAGTGATGGAATGCGCACTGGATGCGCCCGTCGATCAACCTTCCCTTGGAAAGATCGGCGCCGACATGCGGGCAGTAGCCCGACAAGGCCGCGACCTTTCTGTCGGGCCCGCGATAGACCACGATCCGCCCGTCGAGGAAGTCGATCCCGAGCGGCTTGTCGTCGCGAAGTTCGCTTGCGAGCGCCACGGGGAACCAGGATTGACTGAACACACCGCCTTCGCCTTCGGCGGGCGGACGACGCGGGGCGGTGCCGTTCCTTGCTGGGGTCGCATCGTCCATGGTCCGCTCCCTCACGCGCGTTGGATGAGTTCGATCTTGTAGCCGTCCGGGTCCTCGACGAACGCGATCAGCGTCGGGCTGAACTTCATCGGCCCGGGCGGGCGCGTGATCTTCACGCCCGCTTCGGCGAGTTCGGCGCAAGTGGCATAGATGTCGTCCACCGCCAGCGCCACGTGCCCGTAGGCCTCGCCCAGCGCATAGGGCTCGCCGCGGTCCCAATTGTGGGTGAGTTCGAGCACGGTCCCGTCGTCTTCCTCGCCGTAGCCAACGAAGGCGAGGGTGAAGCGCCCGGACGGATAGTCCTGCCGGCGCAACAGCCGCATGCCGAGCGCGCCGATATAGAAATCGAGCGCGCGCTGGAGATTGCCCACGCGCAACATCGTGTGCAGGATGCGCGTGGGCCGTTGCGCGAGCCGGTAGCCGATCTCGCTGACCCCGCGTTCGCCGCGGTCATAGTCCATCTTCGTCTCCCCGGGCAGTATCGCCGTCACTTGACGGCGATCGCCTCGATCTCGACCTTCCATTCGGGCTTCACGAGACCCGCGACGTAGACGAGGGTCGAAGCCGGCTTGTGACCCTTCAGAACCTGCTTGCGAATATCGACGAAGGCGGGGTAGTCGGCACGATCGACCAGGAAGATCGTGGTCTTGACGATGTTCTCGATCGTCATGCCGGAATCCTTCAGGATCGCTTCGATGTTCGCCCAGGTCTGGCGCGTTTGCGCCGCGAAATCCGGCGCCGCGACGCCGTTGGCGTCGATGCCGATTTGGCCCGAGATATAGAGCGTCTCGCGCGCGCCGACGGCGTGCATGCCGTTGGTGTAGGCGGCGGGAGCGCCGCCCATGATCGCGGGATTGATGGGATTGACGGCCATGTCGTTCTTCCTCGTCTTCACGCGCGCCGGTATAGGGAACGCCGCCCCGGCGCGAAGCGGCGTCGGTTCAAGTGGTCTCGCCTTGGTTGACGGCGGTCGCGCGCCGCGCCCCCTCCCAGAACACGATCCGGGATTGGACGAAACGGACGATCGACGTCGCGATCACGCCGACGATGGCGAGCGAGAAGATCGCCGCGAACATCGTCGCCACGTCGAAATTGAGGGTCGAGTACTGGATCAGGAAGCCGAGGCCCTGGCGTGCCGCGATGAACTCGCCGACCACGGCGCCGATCAGCGCCAGCACGACGCTGATTTGCAGCCCCGCAAAGATCGAACTCGCGGCCGATGGCAGTTTCACATTCAGGAAGATCGAGATTCGCGAGGCGCTGAACGCGCGGTAAAGGTCGATCAGATCGGGGTTGGCCGCGCGCAAACCCGACACGCAATTGACGAAGGTCGGGAAGAAGCAGATCAGCGCCACAAGCACGATTTTCGAGGCGGGCCCGAACCCAAACCACACGATGATCAGCGGCGCCAGCGCCACTTTGGGCATCGACTGCAGCCCGACGATATAGGGATAGACGACCCGGTCGACGATTCGCGACTCGGAGACCAGCGTGCCGAGGGTCAGCGCCACGCCGCAGCCAATCGCGTAGCCGGCAGCCATCTGATAAAGT
Organism: Tagaea sp.; assembly: GCA_023653245.1. The sequence goes on along the minus strand of JAMNXK010000011.1, from coordinate 7,630 downwards.
GTCGTGCCGAGATGCGGCCAGAACCGGCCCGTCGTGTAGTAGCCGGCCCAGAATGTCCGCCCGACGTCCAACGGGCTCGGCAGCAGATAGCCCGGGATGGCGAACCAGGCGATCGCGTTGTGCCACAGGACGAAGAACGCGGCGAGGGACAGCACGGGCAATCCGAAGTCGAGCCAGCGGGATTTCATGCGCGTCTCCCTCAATCCAATCCGCCGAGGCTGCCGAACAGCCCGCGCAGTCGCGTGCACGCGGCGGCGAACTCGGGCGTCGCCATGGTTTCGACGGTGCGCGGGCGGGGCAGTTTCGCGTCGAGCACGTCGATGACCTTCCCGGGGCGCGGGCCCAGCACGACCACGCGGTCTGCGAGGAACACGGCTTCCGGGATCGAGTGGGTGATGAAGAGCACCGACTTGTCCGCCTTCGCCCAAAGGTCCTGAAGCTCGAACGCCATACGCTCGCGCGTCATCGCATCCAGCGCGCCGAACGGTTCGTCCATCAGCAGCAGATCGGGATCGTGCACCAGGCCGCGCGCGATACCCACGCGCTGCTGCATGCCGCCCGACAATTCATGCGGATAGTGCTCGGCGAATTTCGCGAGGCCGACCATGTCGAGCAACGCCTTGGCGCGCTCGCGGCCCTCGGCGAGCGGCCGGCCCAAGGTCCGGATCGGCACCATCACGTTTTCGAGCACCGTCTTCCACGGCAGCAACGTCGCTTGCTGGAAGACGATGCCGACGTCGCCGCGCGGTCCCTCGACAGGCCGGCCGCCGAGCGCGACAGCACCGGATTTGGGTTTGATCAGGCCTGCGACGATGCGCAGCAGCGTGGACTTTCCGCAACCCGATGGGCCGAGGACGGCGACGAACTCGCCGCGCCCGATCGACAAATCGACGCCGTCGAGAGCCGTGAGCGCCCCGCGGCTGGTGGCGTACTCGACCACCAGCCCCGAGATCGCGAGATCTGCGCCGCTCGCCTTCACCGATAGGCCCGTGCCGCGGCGATCACGGCCGCTTCGTCGAAGCGGTTGTACTCTTCCACCAAGCGGTTGGTGTAGAGCGTATCAAGCGGGATGTTTTCGATCGTCACTTCGCCGCCGGCCTTCAGTGCTGCGATTAGGACCTTCCAATCGCGCTCGGCATATTCGCCCCAGCGGCGCGGCTGGCCCGCCGGGAAATATCCGATGTTCTCCATGCGCGGAACCATGACCGCGAGTTCGCGGCGGAACACTTCCTCGTCCGTGCCCGTGCGCGGGCGCAGCTCGGGATAACGCTTCCAGAAAGCGCGCAAGCAGCCCTCGTAGTTGGCGATACACGCCACGCTGCCCATCGACACCGCACGGCCGAAGCGGGCGAGGAGGCCCGGATTCTCGGCGAGCAGCTTTTCCGTGACCGAGAAGCCGTGGCTCGAAATGCCTTGGAACTCGGCCGGATACTCCAACCGGCGCAGCTTGGTGCCCATGTTGTCGAAATTGGCGTGCGCGCTCTCCCACAGGTTCAGCATCTGAATCTGATTGGTGCGCAAAGCTTCGAATGCCTGGACGCCGAAGCCGACAGGCTGCACGCGCACGCTGTCCCACGGCACGCCGGCGGCCGCGAGAATTGCGCGCGTGGTGAAGACGTTGCCCGAGCCCAGCGAGACGACGCCGATGGTCGTGCCGCGCAGATCGGCGACGGTGCGGATACGGCTGTCGGGCATCACGGCGAATTCCCACACCGAATTGCGCAGATAGTTGTAGACGAAGCGCAAAGGAAAGTTCTGCCGCCCGGGCTGACGTGCGATCACCAGAGGCTCGAGACTGGCGCCCGAGGCATGGATCTGCCCCGCCAGAAGCTGCGGGATGATCACGCCCGACCCCGAGAGCGGGACCATTTCGAGGTCGATGTTCTCGCGCGCGAAGAAGCCGAGCTCCTGGGCGAAGACGAAATTGGCGATCGCCGAGCTGATCGCCGAGGGAACGCCGTAAACGACCTTGTCGCGCGCTTGCGCGTGCGCGGCGGAGGCGCCGCAGACGAGGGCGAAGGCGAGAAGCAAGGCGCGCAAGCGACTGGAGGCTCTGGTCATCGTCGGTCTCCTGGGTTGCGATGGAGGATTCATGCGAGGGCGGCTGCGCGCGTCAGCGCGCGTTCGACGAGAACGGGCAAGAGCGCCGTCTTGAAACGGTTGTCGCGTAAGGCGAGCGCGCCCCGGATCGAGCGGCGCGCGGCGTCGGCAAACAAGGCCGCCGAAGGTCGGCGGCCGAGCAAGGCCGCTTCGACAGACTTGGCGCGCGCGGGCAGGGGCGAGACGCCGCCCAACGCGATTCGCACGTCGGCGATAGATCCGTCCGACAGCGAAAGCGTAGCGGCAGCACTCGCTTCGGCGAAGTCGCCTTCCCACAGCGCGAATTTCTCGTAGGCAGCGGCGCGGGCTGCGCGCGGGATCACGGCTTCGACAAGGATCTCGTCCGGCGCGAGAACGGTTTCGCCCGACCAGCGATAGAAGCGCGTCGCCGGGATTGCGCGCGTACCCGCCGGTCCGACGGCGACGAGATTGGCGCCCAACGCGACCAAGATAGGTGCCGCGTCCGCCACGCACGGCGCCGCACAGCGCGCCGCCCCGAGGATCGCGTGATGCCGATTGTCCCCGGTCACGGCGTAGCAGGGGCAGGCGACGCCGCCCTGCTTGAAACATTGCTTGCCCGAGCGGAAGAACCAGCAGCGCTTTTGCTGGCACAGATCGCCACCGAGCGTCGCCACATTGCGGATCTGCCGCGTGGCGATGCGCTTCAGGCCATCGCGCAGCAGTGGCTCGGCGCGCGCCAGGTCGTCGCGCGCGAGGATATCGGCGATCGTCGCGGCGGCGCCGATGCGGATCGTGTCGGGCTCGACGTGGATTTGCCGCAGGCTTGCGATCCCGTCGATCGCCACCACGATGCCGGTTTCGTGTACGCCCTGACGCAAACCCGGCTGAAGATCGGTGCCGCCGGCCATGATCTTCGCGTCGCCCGGCTTCAAAAGGGCCATAGCTGCGTCGAGATCGGCCGGGCGTTCGTAGCGCCACGCAAGTACCGGTCTCGCCTTGCGGCCCAACGCGGCTCCCGTCTTCTTGAGGGCGCCGAACAGGAACTTGGGATAGAGCGCGCGCACGGCGGCGATCTCGGCGTTGTACGGGCGGCGCCAAGGCTCTGACGGCGGCCACTCGCCGTCGCGGGTCCGCAACGCTTCGAGGATGCGCCGGGGCGAGATCGGAAGTTTCTTGAAGGCGATGCCGGTCGCATCGGCGATGGCGCAGGCGATCGCGGCGATCGTCGCGTTGATCGGATGCTCGCCGCCGGCCTTGGCGCCGTAGGGGCCGGTCGGATCTCCGGTTTCGACGAAGGCGATGTCGATAGGCGGCGTCTCCATCGCGCGCGGGACTTTGTAGGCGATCAGCGACGCGTTCACCGGCTCGCCGTCGTCGAACACGAGCTCTTCGCCCAGCGCCATGCCGATGCCCTGGACGATCCCGCCATAGGTTTGGCCTTCGAGCGCCACGGGATTGACCACGCGGCCTATGTCCTGGACCGAAACGAGCTTAAGGATGCGCACGGCTCCGGTCGCCGGATCGATCTCGACCTCGCAGGCTTGCGCACCGAAGCCATAGGTCGGCGCGTAGTGGCCGAAGCCCGTCTTCGGGTCGGCGCGCGGCAGGTCGATATCGTGCCGGCCGACGACGCGGATCGGGCCTTCGAGCGCCGCGATCTCGGCGAGATCGGCGCGGCGCCGATTGTCGCCAGCGACGAACGCGGCGCCGTCTCGGAACTCGACGGCGTCCACGGCCACGTTCCAGCGCGCCGCCATGCGTTTGCGCAGCTCCGCCGCCATCTCCGTGCCCGCGGCGATAGCGGCCGCTCCGCTCACGAACGTCACGCGCGAGGCGGCGCTGCCCAGATCGTCCGGCGCGTTCTGCGTGTCCATATGCAGGACGTCGAAGGCCTCGAGCGGTACATCGAGCGCTTCGGCCGCGAATTGCGCGAGCAGCGTGTTCTGGCCCGTGCCGCAATCGGCGGTTTGGGTGCCGAGCAGGATCGTGCCGTCGTCGCGCAGGTCTAGCGACACATGCGCGAAATTGCCTTCGGAGTAAAGCACGCCCACGCTGGGATTGATCATTGCGGCGATACCGAGGCCGCGCCATTTGCGGGGCGCCTTGGATTTCTCCGCCCAACCGATCCGATGCCCGGCCTCGCGCAAGCATTCCGACAAGCCGCACGCGCCGATACGCCAGCCTTGCGGCGTCGTGTCGCCCGTCCGATTGGCGATTTCGAGCCGATAGTCGAGGCGGTCTTTGCCGAGTTTGCGGGCGATCGCGTCGATCTGGGTTTCGATCGCCCAGATGATCTGCGGCGCGCCCATGCCGCGATAGGAGCCGCCGGGCACCTTGTTCGTGTGGACGAGTTTGCCTTCAAAGCCCGCAGCGCCGACGCGGTACAGGTTGCAGGTGCGCTGGCGAACGGCCGAAACGTAGGCCGGACCCATATAGGTGTAGGCGCCGTTGTCGACTTCGAAACGCGTATGGCGCGCGACGATCGTTCCGTTGGCCGCGACGCCGGTGCGGACTGTCATGCGCTTGGCGTGGTCGGTTTTGCCCGCGCGGAACTCCTCGTTCCTGTCCAGCACGATCTTCACCGGCCGCCCGGCTTTCATCGCCAGCATGGCTGCGATTGCGATCGGCTCGGGCGCTTGGGATTTGCCGCCGAAGCCGCCGCCGATGGCGATCGCGCGCACGATCACCTTCTCGAGCGGCAGACCCAACACATGCGCCACTTCCTTGCGCGCGAAAAACGGCGCTTGCGTTCCGGCCCAGATTTCCATCGTGCCGGAATTCGCATCGAAGCGCGCGACGGCGGCGTTCGTCTCCAGGCAGATGGGGGCGACGATGCCGTGCTCGAAACTGTCCTCGATCACGAACGCGGCCTTCGCGAACGCCGCATCGACGCCGCCCAGATCGGCGGTCGAGATCTGCGCGACGTTGGGCGGCAGGTTCGGGCGATCATGCAGAACCGGCGCGTCCGCCGCCAACGCCGCATCGACGTCGAACACCGCTGGGAGAACTTCGTATTCGACGCGGATGGCGGCGCACGCCGCGCGCGCTTGTTCGTGCGTGTCGGCGGCGATTGCGGCGACCTCGTCGCCCTTGAAGCGGACTTTGTCCACGGCCAGGGGGAACTTGTCGGCGTAGGCGGGGCCGAAATTGAGATAGCGCCCGCCCGGATAGTCCGAACCCACTGCCACCGCGCGCACGCCAGGCAGTGCGATTGCAGTACTTGTATCGATCGACTTGATGCGCGCATGCGCGTGGGGCGAGCGGAGGATCGCGCCCTGGAGCATGTCCGGCAGGGCGAAATCGTGCGTATAGACCGTCCGGCCGCGCGCTTTGGCGTCCGCATCCAAGGCCGGCACGCGCCGGCCGATATGCCGGTAAACCGTCATGCTGCGCGCGCGACCGCGACGGCCGCTTCGAAGAGCTTCAGATAGCCCGAGCAGCGGCAGAGATTGCCTTGTAGCGCTTCGCGGATTTCCGCTTCGCCGGGGCGAGGGACGGTCCGGAACAGCGCTACCAGCGAGGCGACTACGCCCGGCGTGCAGAAGCCGCACTGGAAGGCACCGCGCTCGATCATCGCCGCGCGCAGCCGGCTGGCGATCGGATCGGAGTCCAATCCTTCGATGGTTTCGACCGCCCGGCCCAACGCACGGCCGACGGGGTAGAGGCAGGCGCAGACCGCGAGATCATCCACCAAGACAGTGCAGGCGCCGCACTCGCCCTGGCCGCAGCCGATCTTGGTGCCGGTGAGACCCAAGTCCTCGCGCAGGAAGCGGGCGAGGGGCGTGCCGCCGTCGGCGGACGAGTCCACACGCCGTCCGTTGACGGACAGAGTCGACGGGAGTACGGCGGCGGCGGGCGTTTGGGTCAACGGGAAGGACCTTTCGTCGCTTCCCGAGTGTTCCGGTTTGAAACGTATGCCGCAACCAACTAATCTTTGGGGCAGACCAAGGCCGATTGGGGCTCGACCGACCGATGCGACGCAAACTCCCGCCGCTCAACGCGCTCAAGGCTTTCGAAGCGGCTGCGCGGGCGGGAAGCTTCGCCAAGGCCGCCCAAGAGCTTTTGGTGACCCAGACGGCGGTCAGCCATCAGGTCAAGATACTGGAGCAATACTTCGACTGCGCCCTGTTCCAGCGCCTGCCCAACGGGCTTGCGCTCACGGCCGAGGCCAAGGCGATCCTGCCCACGATCGGCGAAGGCTTCGACAAGCTCGAAGAAGCGGCGCGGCTGCTGCCCAAGGGCCGAAAGCCCGTCGCCGACGTGCTGACGATCAGCGCGCTACCATCTTTCACCCAGGAATGGCTGTTGCCGCGTCTGGTCGAATTCCGTGCGGCGTGGCCCGATATCGACGTGCTGGTGCAGACAGAGTATCGCATGGTCGATTTGGCAGCCGAGGATACCGACATCGCCATTCGCTTCGGTCGCGGCGAGTTCGGGGAGGATCTTCTCGTCGACTTACTGGCGAAGGAGACGGTCACGCCGGTTTGCGCGCCGGCTTTGATGTCTCCCGCGCCGTCGCGAGCGCGCGCACGCGAAGACCTGATCCGGCACACGCTGCTGAACTCGTCGGTTCGCATGGTCCACGAGCCTTGGATGGCTTGGGACCCGTGGCTCGCCGAGGCGGGATTTCGCGCCGCGCGCAAGGAAGTGGGCCCGAAATTCAGCGATCCGCTTTTGATCCTGCGGGCGGCGTGCGCGGGTTCCGGAATCGCGCTCGGCCGATCGATGCTAATCCGCGATCACTTGATGGCTGGCCGGCTGATCCGGCCCTACGCCGATTGGTCGAAGCCGATCCTGTCGTCCTACTTCGTGGTCACGACCAAGGAGAAAGCCAAGCGCGAGAAGGTGGCGATCTTCCGCGATTGGATCCTCGCGCGCGCGCTCGTCGATAGCGCGGCCGAGCGTGGCGCCGGTTCGGCATAATCGTCGCTGTCGTTCAGCTTTCAGTTTCCACGAAAGGCTCGCAAAGGCCTTGCTAACACTGAGCAGAGATGAGTGGAGATCCAAGGCGCGTGAAATCACATGGATGGGATTTCCGAGGCCCGGGAAATCTATAACTTCAATTGAAATCATTGAGTTTCCGCCAGCTTTGGGAGCTGGATGTCGCGAGTTCGAATCCCGCCACGCCGACCCTGTGTTTGCGCGAGTCCGGAAGCGCTTCGGAACGAATTTCGATCTTCCTGGGTGTCCCGCGCGACGGCCCTTCCCTTGGCGGCCCAGGAACATCCGGCTGCGCCGGTTGCGAGCGCACGGATATTGTGCCGCGAGTTCGGCCCAAGGCGCCGCCGGAAACGATTCGTCGCGAATGCCGTGACGCAATGCGCGGGAATCAGGCGCCGGGGCGCGCGATGAAGGCCTGGATCCGGTCGCGGACGATTACATGCGGCGGGTTGTCGCCGGCCGCGCTCAACCAACGCAGATACGAAAGCGCTCCCTCGGCGACCCGGGTCGGCATTTCGACTTTCGACTCGAGGCATGCGAGGCCGAGCCGACAGAGGATACGGAGATCGCGTATCGCATCCGGACCATCGACATCCATGCTTCTAGGGTCGTCGGTGACGAGCGGCAG
>JAMNXK010000243.1 GCA_023653245.1 Tagaea sp. | reverse complement strand
TATCCCGCGCCGCCGGGCCTGGCGCCGCGCCGGCCCGCCCCCGTCAACGAGCTGCCGCCGCAGCTGCAAGCGCTCGCCGCCCAGTTCGGCTTGCGCGGCAATCATCTGCGCGCCGAAACGGTGATGGCCTTCGCCTTGCTGGCCGAGCCGCTGGTCTCGTCGATCCGCGGATTCCCGATGGCGGGCGGTCAGAACGCCGGCACGCGCGCGCGGCTCAACCCGCTCGCCGTGACACAAGCCACGCCCGGCCGCGCCGGTCCGGGCCTGTTCGGCTTCTGGGAGAGTTGAGCGCGGCTCAGCCGATGTAGCGATCGCCGCGCGCGGTCACATGGCCGAGCGCGGCGAGGATCGACACGAGTCCGCGCATCGCATCGAGCTTGGCGCCCTTGAACCGCCGGCCGATGTCCTTGAGATCGAGCGGCCGGGTCTCGCGGGCGAACAAAGCGCGCAGGGCCGCGACCTGCTCGGGTGTTGCGCTCGGCCAGGGCAGCTTTCCCAGCGGTACTTCGGGCGCCGCTTCGACATCGACCCAATCGAACAGCATCTCGCGGCGTTCCGCCTGCGTCGCGGTTTGGTATTCGGGCCGCAGCCAGCGCACCGCGCCCGCGTTTTCGTCGGCGCGACGTTGGGCGTTGAGCCGCACGAGGCGGTCCAGGATTTCCGCCTCCGCGAGATCGGCGGCCCAGCCGTATGCGGCGGCCACCGCTTCGTCGAGTTCGTCGTGCAGTTCGCGCAAAACGCCCACCAATCCCTTGTCGTGCGTCGCGCGCTCCTTCGCCGAGAGCGCTTCGCCCGTGCGCAGCTTTTCGAGAACGTTGTAGAGGCCGGTCAAGGTCAGCTCGGCATGGGCGGCGAGCACGGCCTTGCGATGGGCGTCGAGCTTTTCGGCCCGCGCGCGCACATTGTCGCGATGCCGATCGCTCGCCAAGGGAAACGGAAACGGGTCGAAGCAAACGGACTTGTTGTAACGCGGCCGATCCTCCAGCGTACCGCCCCGGGCCAGCGCGTAGGCGACGTGGATTCGGCTCGACAAAACGCCCAGGACGAACGCGTCGTCCGAGGCGACGCACACCAGCATGTTGTCCGGCATGATGGCGCCGTCGAGAAATTGGAAGACGCGATGCTTGGTCGTCTCGACGGTCGCGATATAGCGCTCCAAGCCATAAAGGGCGGGACGGAGCTCCTGTCTCGGTTTTCCGAAAAGCCACCACTTGCTTGCGTATTCGTCGGAATCGCGATCGCCGCGTTTCGCATCCCGGACTTTTCTCACCGTGTTCGAAAGATGCTGATACACCGCCGGATAGCGCTCGCGAACCTGCTCGGCGGTCAGCCCGAATAGGTCGATGACCAGCACGCCGCGCGCATGCGCGGTCAGGTCCTTCCCGTTCCGGTATGGGCGAATATGGCGTTGAAGCCCTTTGATCCGTCCGAGGCCCAGTTTCGCGGCCTCCGCCGGCGTCACGATGAACCCGGCGCCGTGTAGTTTCATTCCGGGCGACGAAAGCCCGGCATTGGCCCGCAAGGGCAAAGCGCGGGTGACGTCCACGCCAACGGTGAGATCGGGGTTGATCCGCCCCGTCCGGAAGGCGAGATCGACCGCGCGCGAGCCTTCGTCGCCGGGTCGTTCGGCCAAGACTTCGCCCAACTTACCCTCGTCATGGCCCGGCACGCCCGCGGTCATCGCGATTCGCACGGCGGCGCCGTCCCAGGAATCGACCCAGGGATGATCCGCGATGGCGAAGGCCAGCGCCAAGGGCTTGCCCGCGCGCAGATGGGTTTCCACCAAGCGGCGGTTGAACGTTTGGCACACCGAATTCGTCGTGATGAATCCGAAGCCGCGGGCCGAGCGCGCGCGCGTCAACCGCGCGGCTTTGTCCCACCAATACATCACGTAATCGCAGGAATCGGGGATCTCGCGATGGACCTTGCGCAAGGCCTCGACATAGCCGTCGCCCAAGGTCTCGCGCATGTGACTGGCGCCGATGAACGGCGGATTGCCGACGATGAAGTCGGCGTGCGGCCAATCGGGAATGCGCGGCCGCAGATATTCCTCGTCGCCGACTTGCGCGCGCGCGTCGGGGACCGGTCGGCCGGTCGTGGGCGATACGACGAAGGTTTTCCGATCCCACCGGGTGACCGGCTTGCCGGCCGCGTCTTTCTTCGGTCGCGTGGACTGCCACGCGAGAACGGCGTCCATGCGCGCGATCGTGCGCTGTTCGGGCAGGACGGGCGTCGGCGGTTCGGCGCGCGCCGAGCCGCGGAAATGCCATTGTAGGAAGCCGATCCAGACCACCATTTGCGCGATCTCGACAGCGCGCGGATTGCTCTCCAGACCGAGGAATTGATGCGGATCGACCGTGTGGTCGGAGAGTTCGAGCAGATATTGGTCTTCGCCGAGCTGTTGGAGCAGATCGAGAATCTCCGCCTCCAGCCGCTTCATGAGTTCGAGCGCCACATAGAGGAAATTTCCCGATCCGCACGACGGATCGAGGATCTTGGTGTCGCAGAGCTTGCGGTGGAATTCGCGCAGGATCTCGCGCGCGGCGTCGGCCGCGCCGGCTTCGAACCTGGCCAGGGCGGCGACCTTGACGTCGTCCCAATCGCGCCGCAACGGCTCGATCACCGTGGGCACGACCAGGCGTTCGACATAGGCGCGCGGCGTGTAGTGGGCGCCGAGTTTGTGGCGCTCGCCGGGATCGAGCGCGCGTTCGAGCAGCGTACCGAAGATCGTCGGCTCGACGTCGCGCCAGCTCTTGGTCGCGGCGTCGCGCAGCAATCGGATCTGTTCGAGGTCCAGCGGCAAAGCCTGCGCGTCGCGAAACAGCGCGCCGTTGAAGCGCCGCAATTTCGCGCCGTCGAGAACCGCGCAAGCGCCGCCCTTGTCCATCGCGCGCCACAGCTTGGTCGTCTCGGCGGCGAAGTCTGCCGGTCGCTTGGCCGCGCGGTCGAGCAGCTTGACGAAGGAATCCTTGGGCAGCAACTCGACATGTTGGGCGAACATCGTGAACAGCGCGCGCATCAAGAACAGCGCGACGTCGTCCGGCGCGCGGCCGTCGGCCTCGAGTTCGCGCGCGAGGTCGCCGAGATCGCGCGCGACCGCTTGGGTCAGCGCGGCCGCGTGGCGCGCGGGATCGAGATCGAGCGGATCGGTCCAGATCTTGGCGAGGCGCGCCCGCGTTTCGGGTTCGGCCAGCCGGGCCAGCGGAATCCGGCTCGAGCGCTGGTCCGGGAAGGGCAGGTAGTATTTTCCGATGCCGGAGAAATCGGCGAAGAGATCGAAGCTTCCGCCCACGTCGACGACGATCAAGAACGGCGGCCAGCCGTGATCGGCGGGCAGCGCCTTGGCGTAGGCCTCGGCTTGGCCTTTGGCGGCGAGCAGCCGCCGGGTGAAAGCGGGCGTGTCGCGGACGCGCCAGTCGAGCTGCTTGGCCTCCAGCACGAACGCGCCGCGTTTGTAGAGATCGATGCGTCCTTGCGACGTCGTTTCGTCGTTGTGCCGCAACTCGACGGTACGTTCGAAGCGATAGTCGCCCCCCGTCGTTTGCGGCCGTTCGACGTCGAGCAGATCGCACAGCTCGTTGGCGAAGGTCTGGAAATTGCTGCGCTCGGACGCGTCGGAGACGCTCCAGCGCGCGATGAACGCGTCGGCGCGGCCGTCGCGCGCGGCGGGGTCGGTACGCGGCATCGCGGGTCTCCTATCGACCCGCGAGTCCTAATAGTTAAAGTGGGATTTGTCTAGTTTCAAAAAACGCGGTAAAATAGTCCGCTACTCCCCCACGCCGACGACGTCGACCAAGCCTGTTCGGGTTTTGGGACGGGTGAGGAGTACGAATCGGTCAATTGCGACTGGAACAAAATGCGTATACACTCGGAATAGCGACACAAAATGAGAAAGCCTGGTTGCCATGCATGTCTCCCTGACGCCGGCACTTGAAGGGCTGATTCGATCCAAAATCGACTCGGGGCTCTACAACAACGCCAGCGAAGTCGTGCGCGAAGCGTTGCGATTGATGGCGGCGCAAGACGCGCGGCTGGCGCCGTTGGGCCGCCGCCAAACGGCGGCCGAGATGCTCGCGACCGGCGCAGCGGTGGCGGCGCTGCCATTGGTCGATCCACGATCCATCGCCGAACTGCGCGAATTCGTATCGACGCCGTGATCGTCGTCGATTCGTCCGCCTTGGTTGCGATCTTCGAAGCGGAATCCGACGCGCCACGCTATGCGCAAGTTATCGCAGATGCCGAGCGATTGGCGATTTCGGCGGTCAATGTGCACGAGACGGGTGCGGTCCTGCGCCTGCGGCGCGGCGCGGCGGTTTTGGGTAAGCTGTGGCGTTTCTTGATCGACCAGAACGGATTCGAGATCGTGGCTTTCGACGCGGCTCAGGCGCGCGCGGCGATGGTCGCTTTCGACCGCTACGGCAAGGGCATCGACCCAAGAGCGCGGCTCAATTTGGCCGATTGCGCGGCTTATGCGCTGGCAACGACGTTGGACGTGCCGTTGCTGTTCAAAGGCGGAGATTTCGCCGCCACCGACGTGCGCGTGGCGCTCGAGGTGTAAGGCGGCCGGCTCATTAGGCGCCTGGACGGGTTGAAGGGCCCTACTCCCCCACGCCGACGACGTCGACCAAGCCCTCGCGGATCGCTTGGGTCAGCGCGTCGAGGCCTTGTTCGAGTTCTTCGTGCGCTTTGCGCAACTCGGCCAGTTCGGCGACGTTCGAGCGGCTCAAGGGCGTGCGGTTCGCCCCCAGATCGACGACGCACGCCAGATAGCGCGCGCGGGTCTTGGCCGCGTGCTGGACCGCGAGCTCGACTTCGCGCGCGCGCAC
>JAMNXK010000242.1 GCA_023653245.1 Tagaea sp. | reverse complement strand
TCCTCGACTTTCAGCCGTCAGGCGGTCGGCGAGGCGGAGAAAACCTCCGCCATCGTGCGCGAACTCGCGGCCGCGGCCGGAAAGATCGGCAGCGTCACCAGCCTGATCCAGCAGATCGCGGGGCAGACGAACCTGCTGGCGCTGAACGCGACCATCGAAGCCGCGCGCGCGGGCGACGCGGGCAAGGGATTCGCCGTGGTCGCCTCGGAGGTCAAAGGGCTCGCCAACCAGACCGCGCGCGCGACCGACGAGATCGCGGCGCAGATATCGGCGATCCAGACCGCGTCCGGCCAGTCGGTCGAGGCGATCGGCGCGATTTCGGCGACGATCCAGCGAATGAGCGACATCGCCGCGGCGATCGCCGCCGCCGTCGAGGAGCAAGGGGCCGCGACCGCCGAAATCGCCCGCAACGTCCAACAGGCCTCGGCCGGCACCAGCGAAGTTTCGTCGAACATCTCCGGCGTGACCCATGCCGCGTCCGACACGGGCCAGGTCGCGGGCGGAGTCAAGCAGAGCGCCGACGAGGTCTCCGGCCAAGCCGCCACGCTCGATCGCGAAGTCGATACGTTCCTCGCCGCCGTCCGCGCGGCCTGAGCCATGCCCGACTGGCGCCTCCCGGAACGGGCGGAAGCGGCGCTGGTCGTCGCGTTCGGGCTGGTCCTGTGCCTGGGTGCGGCGTGGTTTACCGCCGTCAAGCACGCGAACAGCCGGGCGGCGGCGATCACGGCGGCCTACGCGGTCGGCGTCAAACTCGCCGACGCGCTCGAAGCCCAGCTGGCGCTGGAGTTCAAGATCGCCGAACTGGCGCTCGCGCGCGTCGCCGCGCTCGGGGCGCCCGAGGCGATCTGCGCAAGCGGCCGTTCCGAGGCGCCTGCGCTTGTCGAGATCGGCCGTGCGTTCGGTGCGACGGGCGCCATCTACGTCGCGGATGCGACCGGCCGCTTGGTCTGCTCGGAGGCGCCGCTGCCCGGCGGCGAATTGAACCTCGCGCATCGCGAATATTTCGCGCGCGTCCAGTCGGCCGAACCCGGCGCCATGGTGTTGGACACGCCGGTGCTCGGCCGGATCTCGGGCGAATGGTCCATTCGACTGGGGCAGCGGCTGTCGAATGCCGACGGCAGCTTCGCCGGAATCGCCATGTCCGGAATGCCCATCGGGCGCCTTTTGGATCAGTGGGAGAGAGCGCGCTTCAAGCCGAACGGCACGATCACGCTTTTCGACGCGGACAAGCGGCTGCTGGCGCGCGCGCCGTTCGCCGAGGGCGAGATCGGCCGGGTCTTCGCGAGTGCCGTGCTGTGGGCCTATTTTCCGGCCGAACGCAGCGGACAGTACGACGTCCCTGCGTCCGCCTTCGACAGCGTTCCGCGCGCCGTCGTCTACCGCCAAGTCGCCGGCTACCCGCTGATCGTCACTGTCGGCCTATCGCTCGACGACGCGCTTGCCGGCTGGACCCAAGACGCGGCGGAGGATTGGCTTGTGCTCGGCGCGGGCAGCGTCTTCGTGCTCGCCGTCAGCGCGCTGCTCGGCTGGCGATTGCGCGGCTTGCGCCAGTCGCGCGGCGCCGCGCGGGCCGCCCGGGCGGAGGCGGAAACCCAACGCCAAGCGGCGATCGAGCAAGGCAAGAACGCCCGCCGCCTCGCGCTGGTCGCGGCCAAGACCGTCAACGCCGTCGTCATCGCCGATCCGGACGGCCGGATCGAATGGGTCAATGCGAGTTTCGAGCGGATCACCGGCTGGAAACTCGACGAAGTGCGCGGCCGCAAGCCCGGCGACGTGCTGCGCGGCCCGGCGACCGATCCCAAAGCGACCGCCGCGATCCGCAGCGCTTTGGCCAAGCGCAAGGCGATCCGTGGGCTCAAGATTCTGAACTACTCGAAGGACGGGCGGACCTATTGGAACGAGCTGGAAATCCATCCGGTGTTCGAGGATGGCGGCGCGCTGTCGGGCTTCGTGGCGGTGCAAGAGGACACGACCGACCGGCGCCGCCGCGAAGATGAAATCCTGAAACTGAACGAACGCATCGCGTTCGCCGCGTCGGGCTCGGGCGTCGGCATCTGGACGATCGACGCCACCGCGCGCCGGACCGAGTGGGACGCGACCGTCTTCGAGCTTCTCGATCTCGACCCGGAATCCGCTTCCGATCCGCGCGCCGCGTTCGCCGGCCGCATCCTGCGCGCCGACCGCGCGCGGTTCGATGCGCGTTTGCGCGCGCTGATCCGGCAAGGCGAACCGCTGGACATCGAATTCCGCATCGAGACGCGCACCGGCGCGCGCCGCCATCTGCAGGCCAAGGGCACCGCCCATCGCGACGCGGACGGCGCGATCGATCGCGTCCTCGGTACGATCTGGGACATCACCCGCGCGAAGGCGGTCGAAGCGAGCTTGCGCGAAGCGCGCAAGCGCGCCGAGGACGCCAACCGCGCCAAGAGCGACTTCCTGGCGATGATGAGCCACGAACTGCGCACGCCGCTCAATGCCATCATCGGGTTCTCCGAAATCATCGAAGGGGAGTATTTCGGCCCGATCGGCGTGCGGCGCTACAAGGGCTACGCGAGCGACATCCGCCGTAGCGGCCATCTGCTGCTCGAGCTGATCTCCGGCGTGCTCGATCTCACCAAGCTGGAGCGCAGCGGCTGGGACGCCGCGCCGGAAACGATCGATCTCGGCGCGGTGCTGAAGGAGCTGAACGCGATCCTGGTCGAAACCGTGTCGCGCGGCGGGCATAGCTTGGAGATCGACGCGTCGGTCGGCTTGAAGGTCGAGGCCGATCCCTTGCTGGTCAAGCAGGCGGTCCTCAATCTCGTGTCCAACGCGGTCAAGTACACGCCGCCGGGCGGCACGATCCGCGTCGGCGGCGCGCGGCGGGCGGATGGCGCCATCGTCGTGTCGGTGGCGGACGACGGTCTCGGCATGAACCCGGCCGACGCCAAGCGCGCGTGCGAGCCATTCGTGCGGCTGCATACGCGCTGCCACAGCGACATCCCGGGGCTCGGGATCGGGCTGACGATCGTGCGCCGCATCGCCGACCTCCACCGCGCCGAACTCGCCATCGCCTCCCAACCTGGCGGCGGCACGGTGGTGAGCGTCGCGTTCTCCGCCGAGGCGCCAGCCGAAGCCGCATAGGCGGATTCTACAAGATGACCTTGCGGTAGTGGAACTCGTGGCTGTCCGACGCGTCGCGCAAGGCGCGCTCGCCGGGCATCCGGACATAGCCGCGCGCTTCGTAGAACCCGTGCGCTTCCTTGAAGCGCGTATCGGTCCACAGCTCCATGAACGCCGCGCCGCGCGCCCGCGCGCTGGACTCGGCGAAAGCCAGCAGCTTGGAGGCGAGCCCGCCGCGCCGCGCGGATTTGGCGACGTAAAGCCGCCCGAGCTGCATGCCGCCGGGTGCCGCTTCGCACGGCGCGATCGCCACCGTCGCGGCGAGCGCGCCGTCGCGATCCTCCGCCAGCCAGATCGATCCGCCCGCCGAGGTGTAGCTCGTCGCGACGGCCGCAAGATCGCTCTCTTCCGCGAGATCCATCACGCAGCCCGGATACTCGGCCCAGATGGCGGCGATATGCGCGGTCACGCGCTCGGAGTCCGCGTCGGTCGCCGCGCGCAGCCGATAGGGGGCGAAATCCGGAACGGGCGGCGTCCGCAGATCGAGATAGAGGAACGTCGTCGCGAACTCGCCGCCCGCCGCGTCGCGCGTGTCGCCCGGCACGCTTCCCACGTCGCGAAACCCGAGCTTGCGATAGAGCGCGTGCGCCGGATCGCCGGTCCGCACGTCCAGGCACAGCAGCGTGCGCGCCCGCGCCGCGGCCTCGGCGATCGCGGTCTTCATCAGCGCTTCGCCAAGACCTTTGCGCCGCCACTCGCGCCCCACGACCAGTTTGGCGATGCCGCCCGCATGCGGCCGGTTCGCCGCCATCGCCAGATCGAGGGTCACCGTGCCCGCGATCCGTTCGCCGTCCAGCGCCACGAAGACGAGCTTCAGCGGATCGCAAGCGGCTTGCGACCAAAACTCGCGCGCCTCGGCCGGCGCGAGCGGCGCCAAAAAACCCAGCTCCGCGCCCTCGCCCGCCGCCTCGACGGTCAAGGCCGCGAGCGCGTCGAGGGCGGCGGCGAAGTCGTCGGGCGCGAGAAGGCGGATGGGCAGCATGGCAAGGGGCGTGCTTAGATCGGACTCCATGGCGACTCAAGCCGAATTCCTCGCGGTACGCCCCGTCTGGTCGGGCCTGGTCAAGGCGCGCGCGCTGGGGCCCGCGGCCGAAAAATGGGTCCTGCATGCCGGGCCGCCTTTCGAGAACCCCGCCGATATCCCCGCCCCGCTCCGCAATTCCTTGAGCGCGGCGATCCGGTTCGAAGGCTGGGCGAAGGACGCGGCGCAAGCCTGGGCTTTGGTCGAGCGCGGCGCCGTCGCGACCCACCCGGCGCAGGATTTCGGCGTCGTCACGCCGCTCGCCTTCCCGATCTCGCCGTCGATGACGCTGATGCGCGTCGGATCGTCCGCATCCGCGTTCAACGAAGGCGGCGGCGAGGTCTTGCGCCTCGGCTCGCCTGCCGATGCGGCGCGCGAGCGGCTCGATTGGATCGAGCGCGTCTTGGCGCCCGCCTTCCCTTTCTTGGCCGACGCGCCGCTCGATCTGCTGGCGCGCGCCCGCGCGGCACTCGATGCGGGCGACGATCTGCACGCGAGTTCGGCCCAGGCCTCGGCCGCTTTCGCGCGCGACGTCGCCGGCAAGGTGCCGGACGATGTCGCCGCGTTTCTGGCCGCCGCCCCGGCCTTCTTTCTGAACCTGACCATGGCGATGGCGCGCGAAATCCTGACCCATGCGCCCGCCGGGCTGGT
>JAMNXK010000241.1 GCA_023653245.1 Tagaea sp. | reverse complement strand
CGGCCGAGCGCGCACTGGCCCAAGCGCGCCGCGAGGCGGGCGTCGCGCCCACCACGCCGGATTCGCGCCTCGCGCGCGCGGCACGCGCGATCGCCGAGGACAACGCGGCGCGCGGCGAATTGGACCATGTGGACGCCAAAGGCGGCACGCTGCGGTCCCGCGCGATGGCCGAAAACTATGCCTTCCGCCTGGTCGCCGAGAATCTGGCCATGGGCACACAAGATGGCGCGCGCGTGATCGAACTCTGGCGCCACTCGCCCGAACATCGCGCCAATCTGCTGCAGGCGGGCGCCGTGCATCACGGTCTTGCGCGCGTGCGCGGGCCCGACGGGCGCGACTATTGGGCCGCCGTGTTCGGCGCGCCGCTACGCTGAACGGAACCCCAGCTCGGCGAAAATCTCCTCGTTGTGCTGGCCCAGGACCGGTGCCGCGCGCGCCACGCGCGCGGGTGTGGCCGAAAGCTTGACCGGCGCGCCCAAAGTCTCGACGGGCCCGAGCGTGGCGTGTTCGGTCGTCACCACCATGTCGCGCGCGCGGGTCTGCGGATCGGCGAGCATGTCCCGGATCGACAGCACCGGCCCCGCAGGCATGCCCGCCTTCTCGAACAGATCGAGCCAGGCTTGCGTCGTTCGCCGGGCGAAGAGCGGCGCCAGAAGCTCGATCAAAGCGGCGAGATGGGCCATGCGATCGGCGTTGGCCGCGAAGCGCGGGTCTTGGGCGAGATGCGGCGCCGCCAGGCATTCGACCAGTTTGAGCCAAGTCGTCTGGTTCGCCGCTCCGACATTGATCCACCCGTCCGCCGTCGCGAACGCCTGATAGGGCGCGTTGAGCGGATGGCCCGAGCCGAGCGGCCCGGGCGAGGCGCCCGTCGCGAGTGCTATCGCCGATTGCCAGAACGTCTGCACGATGCCCGCTTCGAACAGCGAGGTGTCGACGAGCTGGCCTTCGCCGGTGCGCACGCGCGCCTGCAACGCCGCGAGGATCCCCATCGCCGCGAGGATGCCGGCGGTGATGTCGGTCACGGGCGCGCCCACTTTTACCGGCGCGCGGCCGGGCCCTTCGCCGGTGATGCCCATCAACCCCGACATGCCTTGCGCGACCAGATCGAACCCGCCGCGCGCGGCGTAAGGGCCCGTGCGCCCGAAGCCCGACAGCGAGCAATAGACCAGGCGCGGATTGAGCGCGTGGACGGCGTCGTAGCCGAAGCCGAGCCGATCGAGCGTGCCCAGGCGGTAATTCTCGATCAACACGTCGGCGGTGCCGAGCAGTTTGCGCAAGATCGCCTGGCCGCGCTCGGTCTTGAGATCGAGCGCCACCCCGCGCTTGTTGCGGTTCATCATCAGGTAGGCGGCACTCTGGTCGCCCTGCGTCGGCGGGACCATGCGCCGCGTGTCGTCCCCGCCCGGCAGCTTCTCGACCTTGATCACGTCCGCACCCAGATCGGCGAGCATCAAACCCGCCACGGGTCCGGCCATGATATGCGCGAGTTCGACGACGCGCACACCTTCGAGCGCGCCCGGCATCACCGCCCCTCGAATTTCGGGCGGCGCTTCTCCAGGAACGCGCGATAGCCTTCGAGATAGTCGCGCGTGTCGCAATTGGCGAAGCCTTCGAGATACTCGCGGCGCGAGAGCTTGCGCGGGTCCATGAGCCGCCGCGCGAATTTCTTGTGCCAGCGGTTGGACAGCGGCGCGCCCGACGCCACGCGGGCGGCCGCGGCGTAGGCTTCCTCGGTCACCTTGGCGTCGGGCACGACGCGCGTGACCAGGCCCTTGTCCTTGGCTTCGGCGGCGCCGAAGACGCGCGCTTCGAGCAGGATCTCCAGCGCCGTCGAGCGGCCCACCAGATCGACCAAGGCCGACAATTCCGGATAGGCCATGATCACGCCGATCCGGTTGATCGGCACCCCGAAGCGCGAAGATTCCCCGCAAATGCGCAGATCGCACATCGAGGCGATCTCCAGCGAGCCGCCGACGCACAGGCCGTGGATCATGGCGATCGTCGGGTGGCGGCAATCGCGCACGGCGGCGAGCGTCGCGTGCATGATCTTGCCGTAGGCGATGGCGAGCTTGGTCGTGGCGCGCGTCTTCTCGAATTCGGAGATGTCGGCGCCGGGCCCGAAAGCCTGCTCGCCGCTGCCGCGCAGCACGATGCAGCCGATATCGTCCTCGCGATGGAGGGCTGCCATCGTTTCGCCCAGCCGCGCCCACGACGCCTTGGCGATCGCGTTGAGCTTGTCGGGCCGGTTGAGCGCGACCGTGACGATTCGCGGGTCGCCGGCGGCTTCGCGATCCACCAGGACGAGACCGTCCGGCGAGGAAACGGCGCGGTTCGGGGTTTTGCGTTTGGCGGCCATGGACTCCTCCCATCGCGATGTTACCCGAAAAAGAAGGGCGGCGTTCTTTCGAAAGCCGCCCCAGTTCGCCAAGGAGAGGAGAAGGACAGGGCTAACGCACGATGCCGAGGATGAGCTGCGGGCGCTGGTTGGCGATGGACAGCTGTTGGACGGCGAGCTGCTGCTGGACCTGGCGCGACTGCGCCGAGGCCGAGGCCTTGCCGAGATCGGCGTCGACCACCGCGCCCAAGCCTTGGGTGGTCGAGTCGACGATCGCGTTGAGCAGGTTCGACTGCAGGCGCAGCGTGCGCGTGTCGGCGGCGTTGTTGCCGAGCGCGGTCGATACGGTCGCCCTGAAGGTCGTGAGCGAGGTGAGGGCCGCCGTCGCCGCCGAGACCGACGACACCGACGACACCGCGAAGGCGGTGAACGCGGTGTTGACCGACGATTGCGAGGTCAAGGTCAGGGTCGACGCCGAGACGTCGGCCAAGAACGTGCGCGCGGCCGAATTGTTCGACAGCAAATTCACGCCGTTGTATTTCGCCTGCGCGATGAAGGTGGATATCTGATTGGTCATGGCGGAGAAATCGGCGGCGTAGATCGTGCGTTGATTGTTCCCGATCGCGCCGTCGGCGAGCTGCGTGATCTTGGCCTGCAGATTGCCGATCAGGTTCGAGATGCCGGTGAGCGCCGATTCGGTCACCGCGCCCAGCCCCGTGCCGTTGGTCAACGAGTTCGTCACCGCCGTGAAGGCCTGCAGATTGCCCCGGATGCCTTGCGCGACCGTGAAGGTCGAGGCGTCGTCCAGCGAGTCCGCGACCCGATAGCCGGTCTGGATTTGCTTTTGCGAAACCTGCAGCGACTGCCCGATCGAACGCATGGCGCCCAGCGCCAGTATCGACCCTTGATTGGTGTTGATCGAGTTCGACATCGTCGGCTCCGTTTTGCGTCAGCCCGAACTGGGGCTTTCGGGCTTGGTTAACGCAAGCCTGGGGCCAGGAAATGAGTCGTTTTCTGTCAAATACTTATCGGCAAGCACGGTCACCACGCGGCAAAACTTGCCGCTTGGGACCGACGCTCTCGGCCCGACTAGGGAAAAGTTTTCCGGCCGCTTAGCGCTGCGCGAGACGCTCGGGTGCGCTGTCGAGCTGGCGTTCGGGCAGCCAGCCCGCGCGATCGGAATCTGCGGCCTTGACCAGCGCCCAGCCGTCGCGGCGATCGAGCACGGCCACGAGATGATCGCCGCGCGGCAGGCGCGCGGTCTCCGCGCACTCGGTCCCGGCGCAACGCCGCAGGCTCTGCGGGACCGCGACGCGGGCCCGGCCCAACTCCGGACCCGAGAGATCGCCGGGCCGGAACAAGACGGATGGGCCGTCGGCCTCGGCGCCAGCGCCGGCCAGATCGGGAATCGCGCCGGGCGCGATCGCCAGCTTCGCCAGCACGCGCCCGCCGGGCAGGAAGGCATAGGCTTCGAGCGTCCGGCCCTCGCAAACGGGCAGGTGCTCGGCGAAAATCCGCGCGGTCCAGCCCGCGCGGTCGAGATGCGGATGGACGCTGGCGCGAACATCCGGCCGTTCGCCTTCGACCGGCACGCTCGCCACGACGACTCCGCACGCGCCCACGCCGACGCGCGGGATGCGCAAGCCCAGGCCCGCGTCGCCGGCCCAGCCGGCGACCACCAGCACCGCGCCGTCTTCGTCCGCGCGCGCCGAATCGACCCAGCCGATCGATATGTCGCGGATCGCGCCGGGATCGATCTTGAGACCGCCGGGTACGCTATCGACCGCGACACGGCGCGGCGGCGGCGCAGGCGCCAGGGCGCCCGCAACCGCCAGCTCTTGGACGATCCCAATGGGCATCGGGCTGGGAATGGCACGGGCGGGCCCGATCTGACTCAGCGTCAGAAACGTCGCCCCGGCGCTTGCCCCCATCACACCCAGAAAAACCGCCACGTTGAGCGCCCAAGACGGCCGGGTCGGGACGGAATGGGGCGCAGGCGCCATGGGCAAGAAACCTTTGGATACAGGGGGCGGCTCGAATTCGGCCCCCAATATCTTGTAACACGGTCTGTGAATCGTGGGGATAACTTTGTCGCCGCACCCGCCTCGCCAAGCCCCGGCACTTGGCCTAGAAAATGGGACGCCCTGTGCCGGGAGTCGCCATGACCGAAGCCGAGATCGCCAAGACCACCGCCCGTATCCTGATCGAAACCCAAGCGATCCATTTCAACGTCGCCAAGCCCTATATCTTCACCTCGGGCTGGGCCTCGCCGACCTATTGCGATTGCCGGCGGCTGATCTCGTTTCCGCGCGCGCGCGCCAAGCTGATGGACATGGCGGTCGAGACCATCGAGCGCGTCATCGGCTTCGACGGGCTCGACGCCGTGGCCGGCGGGGAGACCGCCGGCATCCCCTTCGCCGCCTGGATCGCCGAGCGGCTCGACCTGCCGATGCTCTACGTGCGCAAGAAGCCCAAAGGCTTCGGCCGCAACGCGCTGATCGAGGGCAAGATCGT
>JAMNXK010000240.1 GCA_023653245.1 Tagaea sp. | reverse complement strand
GTCGCCGCCCAGAAAGTCGCCCGCGGGGACATCGCCTATCGCAGCCGCGACAGCGCCGAGACGAGTTGCTGCTCGGTCGATGCGAGCGTGCGTCGGACGTCGGCACCGTTGCGGATGTCGCGGAACGCCCGATTGACGATCTCCTCGAACACAACGTAGCCCCTGCTGCGCGGTCGCGGCACGGCCGTGTCGCGTATTTCGTGCGTGAGGATCGCGCCGGCGTCGCCGTGACCGGCCGACAACGCCGCGAGCCGCGCGAGATACGCCGGGTAAGCCTCACGGTTCACGGGCACGGCCGACGTCGCTTGCATGGCGGCATTGGCGCCTTCCACGTCCAATGTCATGAAGGCGGCGAAGCGGCGCGCCGCGTCGGCGTTCGCCGCGAAAGGGGACACCCCGATCGCCCATGAGCCCGTCGAAGTCACCGGCCGGCCGCCGGCGAAGTACGGCACCGGCGCGACGCCGAAATCGAGATTCGGCGCGCTCTTGAACCGGCCGAGCTGCGGCAGGCCGCCGTAGATCATCGGCACTTGACCTCCGATGAACATCTCCGGCGTCTGCTCCGGAATGACCCCGCGCGGCGACAGCCCGCTCTCGAACAAGTCGCGGTACCACTCGCCGACACGCACCCACCCGTCGTTCGTGAGGTTCGGCGTCATCAAGTCGGCGCCCGTCAGACCCGACCCGGCGCCGATCGACTCGAATAAAGGCTGAAGCTGGAAGTAACGATCGACTTGCGCAAAGGTAAAGCCGAACTGGGCGCCCGCGGCCTTCGATCTGCGCGCGAGATCGAGCGTCGCCTCCCACGTCAATCGGGCTTCCGGCCGATCGGAGGGGTGCGGGAGGCCCGCCGCAGTGAACATGGTCCGATTGAAGAACAGCAGCTGCGTGCCGGTCCAGAACGGAAACGCGAAAATGCGATCCTGGTAGCTGACCGCCGTCACTTCGGTCGGCGAGGCGAGTTCGACGATGCGCTGGCGATAGGCGGCCAGCTCGACCAGGAAGCCACGCGCGGCCAAAGCCGGAACGCGCGGCGTGTCGGCTTGGTAGACGTCGATCAAGTTGTCGCGGCTTCCCAAGCGCGCCTCGATTTGCGCGTTGAAGCTCGCGAATGGAATTTGCTGGTAGCGGACCGCGATCTGCGGATTCTTCGCCTGAAAGGCGGCGATTACGGGCTGAAACGTCTGCGGCGCCTCGGTGCCGACGAAATTCAGTGTGGTCGTCTGCGCCACCGCGCGCCGGGCGGCGACGCCGGTGGCGATACCGGCAAGAACGGCCCGCCGCGTCATCCTGACCATGGTTTCTCTCCCTCGGTTCGATCGTTTCGATCGTTCTTGTCTGCACACGTGTGCAGAATGCGGCTGGACGCGCCCAGTGTCAATCGTCTGCGTGGATTGTCGAGTGTCGCGCCACCAGCCGGGGATTGACGACCACGGCGGCCTCCGAGTGCGCCGTGGCCGTGGCCGCGAGCTCGACGGCGGCATTCGCGATCTCCGCGACCGACTGATCGATCGACGTAATCCGATAGGCACGGAGCCGCGCGGTGGGCGAATTGTCGTAGCCGGTGATGCGAATGTCGCGCCCCGGCGACAGACCAAACTCGTGGCGCGCCACGTCGATCGCCGCGGCGGCCATAATGTCGTTGGCGCACACAATGGCGTCCGGCCGGTCGCCGCGCGACAGGAGCGCGCGTGCCGCCGCCGTCGCGCCTTCGGCCGTGAAGTCGCCGCACTCGCTGGCGTGGATCGCCAGGCCGCGCGCGCCGAGCGCAAGGGCGAGTCCGGTTTCGCGTTCCCGGTTCCCGCCGTGTCCGCCGATACCGGCGAGATACGCGATCTTGCGGCAGCCGAGGGCGACGAGGTGCGCCGCGATCAAGCCGGTGCCGGCCAAGTTGTCGCTCGACACGCTGTTGACGCCCCCCAATGTCGAGGGCCGGTTGATCAAGACGATGGGCACGCGAGCTTTCTGACACTCGACGACAAGCTGCGGACGCGGCGCCGCCGAGGTAACGATCAAGCCGGCCACTTGGTAGGATAGAACCTGATCGACGACGCCATCGAGCTCGTCGAATCGCGCGATGAACACGAGGGCCGACATGCCGCGCGCCTGCAGGGCCGTTCCGATGTTGCGCAATAGTGCGGCGTAAAACGGGTTCTCCACGTCGCCCACGATCACGCCGACCAAGCGGGTTTTCTGCATTGTCAGGCTGCGGGCGATCACGTTGGGCCGGTATCCCAGCGCCGCGGCCGCCGCATCCACGCGATCACGGGTATCTTTGGCGACGTCGGCGCCCGCCGTGAACACGCGCGAGACGGTGGAGCGCGAAACGCCGGCGAGGCGCGCCACATCGATCGAAGTTACGCCTCGCATCGCCCCGCTCCTCTGGACGGCCCCTTGACCACGTCGCGCACGGGCTTCTATACTGCGCTCTGCACGCGTGTGCAAGAACGTTCACTCATCGGGCCACAACGGATGCGCAAGCACCCCAATATTCTCTTCATCTTCGTGGATCAGCTGCGCGCCTCGTCTTTGCCCGCTTACGGCGACGCTCAGATCGCGACCCCTGCGCTCGATCGTTTGCAGCGCGAGGGGATGGTCTTCGACAACGCGATTTCCGGGTGTCCCGTCTGCACGCCGGCCCGCGCGATGCTCGTGACCGGCCGCCATCCGCAGACCACCGGACACTTGATGAACAGTGTCCGCACGCGGCACAGCGAGATTTCGATCGCCGATACGATGAATCTCGCGGGGTATCGGACGGGCTGGATCGGCAAATGGCACTTGCACACCGGCGTCTGGCCGGCGCTCAACCGGATGCCGATGCATCCCGACTGGGTTCCCACCGGACGGGATCGGCTCGGATTCGAGTATTGGCGAGCCTACAACCAACACATGGTATATTTCGACGGCTTCGTCCAGAGCGGCGACTGGAACTACGAGCGCTGGGAAGGATATGAGACGGACGGGCTGTTCAAGTTCGCGCGGGCTTTCATCGAAGAACCGGATGCGCGGCCGTTTTGCCTGTTCCTATCGCCCCATCAACCCCACTTCACGCCCGAGCGCTTCGCGCCCGAGCGGTACTACGAGCGGCTGCCGGCCACGTTGCGCCTGCCGGACAATGTGTCCGAGAATATGCGCGAAAAGTCGATGGAGATGTATCGCCACTACCTCGCGATGACCCTGGCGCTGGACGACATGGTCGGCGAGGCGCTCGAACTTCTCGAACGGCGCGCCATACTGGACGACACGATCGTCGTGTTCACGTCCGACCATGGCACGCAAGGCGGATCGCAAGGGATCGCGCCTTGGATGAAGAAAATGCCCTACGAGGGCTCCATCCGCATTCCCCTTCTCGTGCGGTACCCGCGCGCGCTCAAGCCGGGTACGCGTCGCGACGGACTCGTTTCCATGGTCGATTTTTTCCCGACTTTGTGCGGTCTCGCCGGCGTTCGCGTGCCGCGCTCGGTCGAGGGGCGCGATCTGTCGCCGCTGTGGCGCGACGAGGGCGGGCGGGAGACCGACAGCGTCTATCTTATGAATTTCTCGGCCGCCTACGATTGGCTCGAAACCGGCATGGAATGGCGCGGCGTGCGCACCAAGAGGGCGACATACGCGAAGTGGCTCGACGGGCGCACCGAGTTGTTCGACCTGGAGAGCGACCCCCTGCAGATGCGCAACCTCGCCGGAACGGACGGCGCTCGAAGCCTGGAGAGCGACATGGCCGCGCGCCTCGAAGTCCATATGGCCGCGCGCGGCGACGCCCTGTCGCCCGTGTGCGATCTCCGCGGGTGGCACGACGACCAACGACGCGTGGTACGCAACGCCTATGGCCCGCTCAGCCATCCGGAGAGCTTGCCGGATTGGTCGCTCTTGCGTTGACTCGCCGCGCCAGCGCCGGGCATGGCAATCTCCCGCCCGACGGAGGACGGAACATGGACGACGGCACCGGCACGCTACTGGTCAAGAATTTCCTCGATACGATGGCGGCGCGCGATCTGCCGGCCGCGCGCGCGCTGCTCGCGCCGGGCTTCGCGATGACGTTTCCCGGCGGCGCGCGCTTCGCCACGCTGGAGGAACTCGTCGCCTGGGCCAAGCCGCGCTATCGCTGGGTCAAGAAGAAATACGAGCGTTTCGACGAATCGCGCGCCGCCGAGGGCGAGACGATCGTCTATTGTTACGGCACGCTTTACGGCGAATGGCCCGACGGCGCGGCCTTCGAGGGCATCCGCTTCATCGACCGCTTCGCCATTCGCGACGGCAAACTCGCCGACCAGCAGGTGTGGAACGATCTGGCCGAAAGCCGCAAGGCCTAGCAGGCTGCTGAAGAAGTCCCGCATGTCGCGGTTCGAAGCGAAAATGGCCGATCAACGAGAAGCGCGAGCGACGGCGAGGCCGGAAGCATCGTCGAGCCTCGCGCGACGAAGGGGGCGGGCATTTTCGCCGAACCCCTTGGGGGTGCTGCGAATTTCGCCGCCGGACTTTGTCGCAGCCCTTGCCGATAGTCGCCGCTATCGGCGGCGGGCCGGTCCGCGCCATCGGCGAAATTCGACACGCGCCGCGACGCGCGAGACGTCTTCAGCAGCCTGCTAGAGCGGAATGTGTTTTCGCGAAAGCAGCCTTGGACCGGCCTCTGCTTCCACAAGCTCAGGATGAGGCCTATTTTCGAACCTCATGGTGCGGCCGTCCATGGACGCCCTTGTCGAACCATGAGGTCGGCACGACGTTTCCACCAAAAAGCATCATGCTCTAGATGTGAAGTGCCAAGAGGTTGTCCATCCGGGGGCGGGATGGGAGGTTGACGGGTGTCGAAGCCTTCAACCCACATCCGGAGCCCCCGAATGGACATCCACAAGAATGCCGCAACGACGCCGCGC
>JAMNXK010000239.1 GCA_023653245.1 Tagaea sp. | reverse complement strand
GGCCGATCTGGTCGCACCCGGCGGCGCGCTGCACGTGGTCGATTTCGGCCCGATGGACGGGCTGCCGGATTGGTTCGGGCGGGCGATGCGCGCCTGGCTGGCCAAGTTCTCGGTCGCCCCGCGCGACGGGCTGGGCGAGGCGTTCCGCGCGGAAGCTTCGCGCGCGGGCTTGCGGCCGGAATTCGGGCCGATCAAGCGCGGCTACGCGGTGCGGGGAATGGCGCGCGCGGCGTGAGGGTGCGTCAGTAGCCCATCGCGCGCGGCAGCCACGTGACGACCGGCGGATAGAGCATGCACAGCAGCAGAACGGCGTACTGCACGCCGACGAAGGGCCAGACTTCGCGCATGAAGGGCTTGGTTTCGACGCCGCTCACGCCTTGAACGACCATCAGCACCACGGCGACCGGCGGCGTGAGCATGCCGATCACCAGATTGAAGACGAACAGGAAGCCGAAATGCAGCGGATCCAGGCCCATCTCCATCGCGATCGGATGGAGGAGCGGGACGAGCATGATGTAGGCCGCGTTGGATTCGAGCGCGGTGCCGACGATGAACAGGATGACCGCGACCATCAGGTTGAAGACCAGCGGATTCGCCGTGAACCAGCGCATCAACTCGGCCAGCTGTTGCGGCAGCCGGTCGATGGTGAACAGAAAGGTGATCGTCGAGGCGAAGGCGATCATCGCGCAGACCACCGCCGTTGTGACCGCCGCCCGCAACAGAGCCTCGGGAAGGTCCGCCAGCTTGAGCTTCTTGGTCACGAAAAAGCCGATCAGCAGCGCGTAGACCACCGCGATCGCCGATCCTTCGGTCGCCGTGAACGCGCCGCCGATGATACCGCCGATCACCGTGACCGGCATGAGGAAGACGATCAGCGAGCCGCGCAGGATCCGCAGAAAGTTCCGTAGCGCGAACTTCTCGCCCGTGAGCGGATAGCCGCGCTTCCACGCGACGAACGAGCACCACGCCATCATCGCGCCGGTGAGGATCAGTCCCGGCACGACGCCCGCCATGAACAATCCGCCGATCGACACGCTGGGGCCGGCCATCAGCGCGTAGATGATCATGGCGCCGGACGGCGGAATGATCGGTCCGAGATTGGCGGCGGCGGCGACCACGGCGCTGGCGAACGGCAGTCCGTAGACCTTGCGCAGCTCGGGAATGAGCGTGCCCGACAGCGCGCTGGCGTCCGCGACCGCCGCGCCCGAGACCGTCGACAAGCCCGCCGCCGCGACCATCGTGGCGTGGGCCATGCCGCCGCGCACCCGGCCGACGAAGGCGTTGGCGAAGTCGATCAGCCGCGTCATGATTCCCGCCTTGATCATGAGCTCGCCCGCCAGCATGAAGAACGGGATCGACATCAGCGGGAAGGAGTTGATCGCGTGCAGCATGCGCTGGGGCATCATGTTGGCGTCGACGCCCGCCATCGACAGCCCGACCAGCGAACCGAATCCCAGCGCGAAGGCGATCGGCATGCCGAGCAGGCCGAAGGCGAAAAAAGCGAGGACGATCGAGAGACTCATCGCCGGCCTTTCATTCGATCACGCCGACGCGTTTGGGCTCGCCGGCGAAGCAAATCTCGAGCGAACGCAACGCGGTATGCGCGATTCCGAGTCCGACCGGGAGATAATAGAGGCCGCCGCTCAGATGGAGCGACGGGATGATTTCGTCCCAATTGTCGACGGTCAACACGAAGGCCTCGCGCGCGACGACCGCCATCATCAGGCTCGATAGGAACGCCATGGCGCGGTAGAGCCGGTCGCGACCGGCGCGCGAGACCGACGAAAGCAGCAGCTCCATGACGATATGACCGCCGTTGCGCAGCGCCAGCGGCAGGGCCAGGAACACCGTCCAGACGAAGAGCAAGGTCGCGGCCTCGTCCGCCCAGTCGAGCGAGCGGTTGAGGGCGTAGCGCATGAAGACCTGCGACGACACGATGCCGAGCATGACGGCCATCATCGCCATGACCGCCCGCTCGGCCAGCCAATCGAGGCTTCGAATCGCCAGCCGGAAAGCGCGGATCGCCCGATAGCGGTCGAACCGGTCCGACTTGATCGGCGCGGCTCCGCCGGTCATGTCAGGCCGATCTCCGCACTTCGGTCTGCACCGAGTCGATCAGATCGTTGCCCAGGCGCTTGCGCAACTCGTCGACGACGCCGGACGTGGCGGTGCGGAGCTGGGCGACCACCGCGGGCGACAGCTCGTGATACTCCATGCCGCGCCGCTTGAGTTCCTCGAGCGCGTCGGCGTCCGCCTTCGCCGCGACCGAGCGCTGCTGGGCGACCGCCGCCTTCATCGCGTCTTGCACCGCGGTCTTGAACTCCGGCCGGAGCGCGTCGAACTGCCGTTTGTTGGCGACGATCGAGATGAAGTCGAAGAAGTGGTCCGACTTGGTGAGGAACTTCTGAACCTCGAAATAGCGGGACGCCAGGATGTTGATGAAGGGGTTCTCCTGGCCGTCGATCACGCCTTGCTGCATCGCCGAGTAGAGCTCCCTGACGTCCATCGCGACGGCGTTGGCGCCGAGCGCGCGGAAGGTCGCGAGGTGGGTCTCGTTCGGCTGGAGGCGGATCTTCAAACCCCTGAAATCCTCGAGCCGCGTGATCGGCCGCCGGGCGTTGGTCACTTGCCGCGAGCCGAGCTCCATGATGCCGAGCGACGTGAAGCCCTTCTCCGCCAGTTTCCCGTCGAGGAAGCGGCCGACCGGTCCGTCGATGACCTTGAACGCGGACTCGCGGCCCGGGAAAAGGAACGGCAGCGACACCGCTTCGAGCTCCGGGACCGTGCGCGACAGGAACGCCATGCCGACCCAGGTGGCGAAGACCGTGCCGGCGCGCGTGCCGTCCACGTTCTCGCGGGCGCCGCCGAGCTGCATGTTGTCGAATATCTCCACCCGCAGCTGGTTACCCGTCAACCGCCCCACCTCGGCCTGGAACAGCTGCATCGCGAGCGAGCTCGGATGCTCCTTGGCGAAATTGCCGACGATGCGCAACGTGCTCGGCGCTTGCGCGAAAGCCGGTAGGGCGGGCGCCGCGAGACCCGTGGCGGCGGCGAGCACGGCGCGGCGGGAGAGGATGGCGGTCATCTGACGGTCTCCTTCGAAGGGGTGGGATGGGACGGCGGGAACGGGCCGAAAACTCGCGCGACGCGTCCGCGCGTGACCTCGGTCACTTCGGCGAGCGCGCGCGCGAGTTCGCTCTCGGGATCGCTCGCGAGGCGCGCGTCCAGATCCGCGAGCACGGCGGCGAGCGTGGCGTGGCGATGCAAGGCGACGATGAAGGGAAAGCCGAAGCGCGCGCGATAGGCGGCGTTCGCCGCTTCGATTCGCCGGCGCTCGGCCGGCGTGAGCCGAAGCAAGCCAAGGCGCGCCTGCTCGCCGGTCGACGCGTGCGTCATTTGTCCGGCCTGCGCTTCGGCGCCGGCGAGTTCCGGGTGGCCGCGCAGCAGGCGCAGCTTCTCCTCGTCCGACGCCGCCGAGATGGCGCCGGAAAGCGCCGCGAACAGATCGGCCGGGCCGGCAAAGGGGCGGGCTTGGGCGGCGCGCGCGGCGAGCCAGGGCGCGTTCTCGACGAAGGCGGCGACGCGCGCCGAGAACGCCGCCGCCGGCGCGGCGTTGAGGCTTTCGATCGGGTCGTGCGGCTCGGTGCTGGTCGATTGCAAGGGCATCGGGGTCCCGGCGCGAATGGCGTCGTTCGATTGGTAGGCCCGGCGCGCGTTGCGGGCTATCTCAGAATTCGGCATAGTGCGTTCTATTTTCTAGAACGAGAAGGCGCCCCCTTGTCCTTGCAGCTGGTCCCGCGCGGCTTGCGCTACGTCGCCGAGGTGGCACGCCTCGGCTCGATTCAGGCCGCTTCGCGCGAGCTGCGCATCGCCGCCTCTGCGATTGATCGCCAAATCATCATGCTGGAGGACGAGTTCGGCGCGCCGCTGTTCGAGCGCCATCCCGGCGGCATGCGGCCGACCTCGGTCGGCGGGCTGGTGATCGCGCTGGCTCGGCGATGGCGCGTCGACGCGGGCGAACTCTTCACCACGGTCCGCCGCATGAAGGGCGTCGAGTTCGGCCACGTGCGGCTGGCGGCGATGGACAGTCATGCCAACGGCCTCTTGCCCGGATTGGTGGACCAGCTCGCCGAGAGCTATCCGCGGCTGGCGCTCGAAGTCGAGATCGTGTCGACGGACATCGCGGTCGACATGCTGCTGGACGATCGCGTGGACGTGGCGGCGGTGTTCAATCTCAAGCCGCGGCGCGACTTGCATATTCTATGGACGATGCAGCTCCCGCTCGGCTGCGTCGTGTCGCCAAGGCACCGGCTGGCCAAGCGATCCTCGGTCGCGCTCAAGGACATCGCCGTCCATCCCATCGCCATCCAGAGCCGCTCGCTGGCGATCCGCCGGTACTTCGAGGATCGGCATGCCTGGCTGTTCTCCGAGCGCGACCCGCCGGTCGTGACCAACTCGCTCCAGCTGGTCAAGCATTTGGCGGCCGGCGGCGGCTACGCGGCGATCACGTCCGAGCTCGACACCGCGCCGGAGCTCGTCGCCGGCGACCTCGTCTTCGTGCCCATCGCCGACGAATCCGCGCGCCCGCAAAACATCTGCGTGGCGATCAGCGCGCGGCGCCCGCTGTCGCGGCTGGCGAAGGTGACGGCCGAAACGTTGATCGACAGAATGACGTCGGCGATCGAGAAGGCGCGGAGTCTTCGCCGGAGCGACAAAAGATCGTGACGCGCCGACGGAAGGCTGGTGCTGCCTCGGAGGATTGAACTCCGGACCTCGTCCTTACCAAGGACGCGCTCTACCACTGAGCTAAGGCAGCGATGCCAGTCGAGGCGGGCGGGTATGCCATAGTCGCGGGCCCCCCGCAACTGCCCCCGGAGCGTCT
>JAMNXK010000238.1 GCA_023653245.1 Tagaea sp. | reverse complement strand
TAGACCGCCCCTTCGAGGCGGTTCACCATCTCCCGGATCGCGTGGAAGACGACGTAGAAATTCTCCCGGCGGCGGTTGAACCACTGGGTCCGCTTCATCGACAGGACGACCGCCATGCGCGGGACCGTGTTCCCGGTGCGCTTGATGCGCTCGAGGTCGGAGATCAGCGTCTCTTCGTCGGTGCGTGGGTTTGTGCCGGTGTCCATCGGTCCTGAAGGTTCGGGGCGGGCGGAACTCTCGCGATGCTTTTGTTTTCCCGCGCGGATTCAGTCTCTCACGCGCGCGCGGACGGATACAATACCATGGCGCGAGTCGCCGCGTCCGCCAAGAGGATCGGTGTCTTTCGGAACGCAGCGGGTACGCGCGAGGACGCGCCCTAACCGCCTCGAACCACTCGACTTTCCGTCGCGTCGGGGTAGAGTTGCGTCCGATGGCGCCCCCCGATCCCGCCTTGTCCGAGGAATCCGCCCGCCGGCCGCGCGCGCTGGTGGCGATCGGCGCGTCCGCGGGCGGGCTGGAGGCGCTGCGCGCGCTGGTCGCCAACGTCCCCGAAGACAGCGGCTTCGCCTTCGTCGTGGCGCAGCACCTCGCCCCGCAGCACGCCAGCATGCTGACGGCGCTGCTGGCGCGCGAAAGCCGCATCGCCATCGAGGAAGCGCGCGACGGCGTGTCGCTCGCCCGCGACACGATCTACATCACCCCGCCCAATCGCGACGTGGTGGTGAAGGACGGCCGCGTGGTCCTTCAGCCGCCGCATACCGATCGCGGGCCAAAGCCGTCCGTCAATCTGCTGTTCGAAAGTCTGGCGCGCGAGCGCGGGCGCGAGGCGATCGCGATCGTGCTGTCGGGCACCGGCAGCGACGGGGCGACCGGCGTGCGCGCGATCAAGGCGGCGGGCGGCGTCGCCGTGGCGCAGGACGAAGCCACGGCCAAGTACAACGGCATGCCCCAGGCGGCGATCGAAACCGGCCTGATCGACGCGATCCTGCCGCCCGACAAGATCGGCGCCGAACTCGTGCGCGTGTTCGAAAGTCCGCGCAAATTCGCGCCCGTGCCGCCGCCGGCCGAGACGCTGGGCGCCATCGACGCGATCTTCGCGCTGCTCAACGAGCGGCACGGGATCGACCTCAAGAACTACAAGCCCGGCACCGTCGGCCGGCGCGTGGAATCGCGCGTCGCGGCCAACCGGCTGAACGACGCGGAGGAATATCTCGAACTCGTGCGCCGCGACCCCGCCGAGCTCGACAAGCTCGCCAACGCGATGATGATTTCGGTCACGTCGTTCTTCCGCGATCCCGAGGCGTTCGACGCGCTGGGCGACGCGCTCGACGCCTATATCGCCGGCGACGAAGGCAAGGGTCCGTTGCGGGTTTGGGTGCCGGGCTGCGCCACGGGCGAGGAGGCGTATTCGATCGCCATCGCCTGCGTGGAGGCGCAAACGCGCGCCAAGATCCGGCGCAAGGTTCAGATCTTCGGCACCGATCTGGACGAGGACGCGATCGCCCGCGGCCGCCGGGGCGTCTATTCCTACGACGCGCTCGCCGGCGTCGATTCCGAGCTGGTGCGCAAGTATTTCGACGATCAAGGCGATTCCTACCAGGTCACCAAGGACGTGCGCGAGCGCGTGGTCTTCGCTAAGCACGATCTGCTGCGCCATCCGCCGTTCTTGCGCATCGATCTGATTTCGTGCCGGAATTTGCTGATCTATTTCAAGCCCGAGATCAACGCCCAGGTCATCAGCCTGTTCCACCGCGCGCTGAAGCTCGGCGGTTTGCTGCTGCTGGGCAAGTCCGAGACGCTCGGCCCCAACGCCGAAATGTTCGACGCGACCGACCGGCGCGCCAAGCTGTTCCGCCGGCGCAACGTCGCGTCGGACACCGACGGCTTCCCGCAAGTGTCTCCGTTCGCGGCCGCGACGATCCGGAACCCGCGCGTCGACGTGCCCCCGCGCGCGTCGACCCAGACGCTGATCGAGAAGGCGCTCGCCGACGCGTTCGGGCCGCGCTCGGTGCTGATCGACGAAAACCTCGTGCTGCTGCAGGCGCATGGCGATGTCGGCCGCGTGTTGCAATTCGGCGCGGGCAAGCCCGATCTGTCGATCGCGAGTTTCGTGCCGCGCGGGCTGGGCACGACGATCCGCTCGCTGGTCCACAAGGCCAAGCGCGAAGGCGGGCCGGTCGAAACCCTCGACGTCGATCCCGAGGGCGGGGCGGCGATGCGCGTATGCGTCCGGCCGGTGCGCGTGCCGGGCGAGAATTGGCGGCTGTATCTGCTGAGCTTCCTCGAACCGCCGCCGCGCGCCGTCGAGCTCGGCGCGGCCGAGCGCGGCGACGACCGCGGCGATCGCCTGGTCACGCTCGAACACGAGCTCACCGCGACGCGCGAGCATCTGCAGACCGTCGCCGAAGAGCTCGAGACCGCGAACGAAGAGCTCCAATCCGCGAACGAGGAGCTGCAATCGGCCAACGAAGAGCTGCAATCGACCAACGAGGAGCTCGAAACCTCGAACGAAGAACTGCAGTCGACGAACGAAGAGCTGCAGACGCTCAACGAAGAGCTCGAACAGAAGACCTCGGAGCTGCACGAGGCCAATACCGATCTCTTGAACATCCAGGATTCGATCGGCGCGCCGATGGTGGTGCTCGACCGCACCGGCCGCGTGCGCCGCTACAACCGCACCGCCGGCGAGATCTTCCAGCTCGCGACGGTCGAGGCGGCCGACGGGCTGGCGCGGCTGCGCGCCGTGCTCGACGCCGACGATCTGGACGCGCGGGTCGAGAACGTCGTCGCGCGCGGCCGGGCGTTCGAGCGGCAAGTGGCGCTCGCCGGTCGCGAATATCAGCTGTCGATCGCGCCCAACGTCGATTCCGACGGCGCCGTGCTCGGCGCCATCCTGTTCTTCTTCGAGAACACCGAGTCCGTGCGCATGCAACGCTCGTTGCGCGAGCGCGAGGCCGAGCTGACCACGCTCGCCGCCGTGCGCTCGGCCACGCTCGACGGCGTGCCCGCGCATGTGGCGCTGGTCGACGGCGCGGGGCGGGTACTGTCGACCAACAAAGCGTGGGACGAGTTCGCGCGCCGCAACGGCTTTTCGGGAATCGAGTTCGGGCGCGGCGTCAACTACATCGAGGTGTGCCGCTCCGCGTCGGGGGATTGCGCGGAGGAAGCCCACGACGTGGCCGACGGCCTCGCGCGCGTGCTGTCGGGCGAGCTCGAGGAATTCACCATCGAGTATCCTTGCCATTCGCCCACGCAAGAGCGCTGGTTCAAATGCGTTTGCCTGCCCGTCGTCCACGAAGGCACGCGCGCGGCGGTGATCTCGCATATCGACATCTCGGAGCGCAAACTCGCCGAGCTCAGTCTGCGGGCGGCCGAACAGCGCGCGCGCGACGAAGCCAGTCTGCGCGCGCGCTTCCTGGCCGATATCAGCCGCGACATGCGCGCGCCGCTCGATTCGATCCTGGGCGTGTCGGAGATGATCGGCAGCGAAACGCGCGGGTCCGAAGGCAGCGACGCCGCGCGCCGCCACGCGACCGACATCCACGAAAGCGCCGAGCATTTGCTCGATTTCATCGCGCGCTTCATCGAATTGGGCGCGGTCGATCCGGGGCCGGGTCTGCTGCGCGAGGCCGAGGCCGATCCCGGCGGCATCGCGCGCGCCGCCGTGCGCATGCTCGAGCTCGACGCGACCAAGCGCGGGCACCGGCTGTCGGCGGCGATCGCGCGCGATCTGCCGCGTCTGCGCTGCGATCCCGGCTTGGTGCGCCAGATGATGATCAATCTGATCGGCAACGCGGTGCGCTTCTCGCCGGTCGACTCGCTGGTCACGCTCTCGGCGGTCGAGCGCAAGGGCCGCGTCGAGTTCCAGGTCCGCGACGGCGGGCCGGGCTTCTCGGCCGACGAGGTGCTCAAGCGCAAGCGCCGCGCCGGTGCGAATGGCGGCGAGGGCGGTGAGCCCGCCGGGCGCAATCTCGCTTTGGTGCAGACGCTCGCCAAGCTGCACGGTGCGGAACTCAAGCTCACCAGCCGGATCGGCGAAGGCACGGTCGCGACCGTCAGCTTCCCGCCCGAGCGCACCCTTGCCGCGAAGGCGCCGGCCGCCGACGACTGAGGCTGCGACATTTCGTCAGAGGCGCTTGCGAAGCGCCTTGCCGTCGCCCAACTCTCGGGAAGAACCGACCGGGAGGCCGCCCAAATGAACATTTCCGCCAAGGACATCATGTCCACGAAAATCGCGTCGATCGCACCCGACGCGTCCGCGCGCATGGCGGCCAAGACCATGCTCAAGCGCAAAGTCAGCGCGCTGCTGGTGCTCGATTCCAAACGCCGCCTGCTGGGCGTGATCAGCGAGGGCGATCTCGTCCATCGCATCGAACTCGACACGCGCAAGAAGGGGTCGTGGTGGCTCAATCTGCTCACCCCCGATCGCGATCTCGCGCGCGACTATGCCCGCGCCCATGGCCGCAAAGTCGGCGACGCGATGAGCCGCAATGTCGTGACGGTTTCGCCCGAGGCGCGCCTTCCGGCGATCGTGGCGCTGATGGACAAGCATCGCATCAAACGCGTGCCCGTCGTGAACGCGGAGGGCAAGCCCGTGGGCGTGGTCAGCCGCGCGGACGTGCTCGCGGCCTTTGCCAAGGCGGCCCTCGACGCCGAAGACGCCGCGCCGCTGTCCGACGCCGAGGCGTCCGCGGAAATCCGCAAGCGCCTGCGCAAGGAAGCCTGGAGCGACAGCGTGCTGCTCAACGTGTCGGTCGAGCGCGGGAACGCGCGCGTGGGCGGCATCTGCGCGTCCAAGGCGCAGGCCGACGCGATCCGCGCGCTGTGCGCGGAGGTGCCGGGCATCCGCCACGTCGATCTCGACGCGCTGCAGGTCTCCAGCTC
>JAMNXK010000237.1 GCA_023653245.1 Tagaea sp. | reverse complement strand
TCGGCCTGCGGCCAGGCGCGCGACTGGGACGTCTTCCGCTCGGAATTGCTGAAACCGCTGACCGACCATATCGCCGACGATCCGGCCCTGGCCGGCGTGGCCGCCGCCGCCGAGCGCATGCGCAAGGCCGCCTATCGCGAAGTCACGGCGACGCTCGACAGCCCGCGCCTGACGGCCGCGTTGCTCGACGTCGAAGCATGGTGGGAAAAAGGCGCGTGGGCGCAGGGCATGGGCGCCTGGGCCAATCTGCCGGCCGGCGAATTCGCCGCCGCCACGCTCAAGAAGCTGCACCGCAAGACCGCGAGCCTTGGCGCGCAGCTGGCGGAACTCGAGGAGATCGAGCTGCACGAGCTGCGCATCCGCTGCAAAAAGCTGCGCTACGCGGCCGATTTCTTCCGCGGGCTGTTCGCGCGCAAAGCCGCCGATGCCTATCTCGACGCGCTGGCCGAGGTGCAGGAGCATCTGGGCTCCCTCAACGACGCGGTCGTCGCCAAGGCGCTGCTCGCCAAGCTCGGCAAGTCGTCCAAGGATCTGCCCACGGCCGTGCTGGCGCGCGCCGAAGGCATCGTCACCGGCTGGATCGCCGCGCGGGTGAAGGCCGATCTCGAAGAATTGCCGGATATTTGGGTCGAATTCGAGCGGCGCAAACCTTTCTGGAAGTAACGTCTTTCGCCCGTTCGCGAATTCCCTAGGGCACGCGGGTGGGCTATCCTATCCGCGACTCTAGGGGAGGGGCGACATGGCCCAGCGCACCGGTCCGATTTTCGCTTTGGCTTTCGGGGCCGTCTCGGCTTTCGCGGGCGCCAGCTTCGTGCTCGCGCAAGGGGCGCCCGCCGAGGCGGTCGTGATCCAGAAGGATATCGATTTCGACAACAAGAACGTGACCATCCGCGCGGGCGGGCAGGTCGTGTTCGTCAACGAGGATCGCTTCGGCCACAACGTTTTCTCCGAAACCGCCGGGGGCGAGTTCGACATCGGCCGCCAGGCGCCCAATACGCGCGTCGCGGTGCCGTTCCGCCGGGCGGGCACCTTCGCGGTGCTCTGCCGCATCCATCCGCGCATGAGCATGACCGTCGTGGTGGTTCCGTAAGACGCATGCCGCGCGCTTCGATCCGCGCCAAGCTCGCGGCGGCCTTCGCGCTGGCGCTTTTGGCGGCCGGCACGATGGGCTTCGTGGCCTTCGAGGCGACGCGCACGCTGGGCGCCCTGACCACCAACCTGTTCGACGGCCCGCTGCAGACGATCAATTTCGCGCGTCTGGCGCAGACCGATTTCGCCGTCATCGAGCGGCGCGAACGCGAACTCGCCGGACGGGCGGACGACGCGGCCATGTCCGAGATCTATCGGCTGCTCGACGAGTTCCGCAAGGACCTAGCCGTCGCCGCCGAGCGTTCGGGCTCGCCCGACGTGCCCGAACTGGTGGCGGAAATCGGCCGCGATCTCGATGCCTGGGTGGAGGCCAACGGCCGGGCGCGCATGGCCGGCGACGCGGCCGCCGAATCGACCCGCGCGGCGCTGGGCGGACGCATTCGCGGCGGCCTCGAGATCCTCACCCAGATGGCGGCGGACGAGGGGTTCGTGTTTCGCGAGGACGCGGTGGCCACGATCGCGGCGACGCGCGAGTTCATGCTCGCGACCGTCTTCGGCGCGGCGTTGGTGCTGTTCGCGGTCGCCCTGCTGCTGGTGCGCGACATCGTGCTGCCGATCAACAACCTGAACCGCAAGATGCGCAAGCTCGCGCGCGGCGACGGCGACGTCCATATCCGCTACGCCGAGCGCAAGGACGAGCTCGGCGACACCGCCCGCGCGATGGTGGTGTTCAAAAGCGTCATGGGCGAAATCCGCGGCGCGCGCGACGAGGCCGAGGCCGCGACCAAGGCGAAGTCGGAGTTCCTGGCGATGATGAGCCACGAAATCCGCACCCCGATGAACGGCATCATCGGCATGTCGCGCCTGCTGCTCAAATCCGATCTCGATCCCGAACAGCGCGAGAACGCGCGCATCGTGCTCGACAGCGGGAATTCGCTCCTGCAGATCCTCAACGACATCCTCGACTACTCGAAGCTCGAAGCCGGCAAACTCGACGTCGAAAGCATCGATTTCGACTTCCGCCGCGTGCTCGAGGACGTCAGCGCGCTGATGGCGTCCAAGGCCACCGAGCGGGGCATCGACCTTGCCGTGCGCTGCGACGACGGCGTGCCCGCCTGGCTCAAGGGCGATCCGGGGCGGTTGCGCCAAGTGCTGCTGAACCTGGTCGGCAACGCCATCAAGTTCACGGAAAAGGGCGGCGTGACCGTCGCGGCCACCTGCGGGATCGACGGCGGCCGCGCGCGCGTCCGCGTGGGTGTGCGCGACACCGGCATCGGCATTTCCAAGGAGGCGCAAGCCAAGCTCTTCGGCAGTTTCGTGCAGGCCGATTCCTCGATCTCGCGGCGCTTCGGCGGCACGGGCCTGGGCCTCGCGATCAGCCGCCGCTTGGTGAACGCGATGGGTGGCGACGTCGGCGTCGAGAGCGAGCTCGGCAAGGGCTCGGAGTTCCACTTCACCCTCGACCTGCCCTTGGGCGCGGCGCCGGCGCACGCCGACGCCGCCGCCGACGACGGCGCCGATCTGCGTCCGTTGCGCATCCTGCTGGCCGAGGACAACGTCGTGAACCAGAAGGTCGCGCTGGGGCTGCTGAAGCCCGGCGGCCACGCGGTCGACGTGGCGGTCGACGGGCGCGAAGCGCTCGCGCGCGCGTCGGAGAACGACTACGACGTGGTGCTGATGGACATGCACATGCCGAACATGGACGGCATCGAAGCGGCGAAGGCGATCCGCGCGCTGCCGGGCCCGCGCGGGGGCGTGCGCATCGTCGCGGCGACCGCGGGCGCCCTCCAATCGGACATCGACCGCTGTCTGGCCGCCGGCATGAATTCCTATATCGGCAAGCCGATCGTGCCCGAGAAGCTGTTCGCGGCGTTGCGCGAGGCGGCCGGCGTCGCGCCCGTCGAGATCGAGACGGCCGAGCCGCCGACGGCGCAAGAGCGGCTGTCGGCTTGCGACGACGTGGTGAACGAAAGCGTCCTGGGCGAGCTCGAATCCCAGCTCGGGCGCGAGACCGTGGCCCTGCTGCTCGACGATTTCGTCGCCACGTCGGAGCA
Organism: Tagaea sp.; assembly: GCA_023653245.1. The sequence goes on along the minus strand of JAMNXK010000237.1, from coordinate 1,742 downwards.
AGTCTTGGCCGATATCGCCGCCGCCCGCGTGGCCGGCGATCTCGCCGCTTGGACGCGCGCCGCGCATTCGTTCAAGAGTGCGGCGGCCAATATGGGGCTCGCACGGGTTTTCAAGATCGCGCGCGACATCGAAGCGGCGGGCGACGCGCAAGACAAGTCGACGATGGCCGCGCTGTCGGATAGATTGCCGGAACCGGCGGCGGAAGGTATAGCGGCCTTGCGCGCGCGCTATGCCGATCTCTCCGCCGTCGCCGAGTGAGGAAATCATGACCACCCCGGGCGCGCCCGGCGATCCCGTCTTCGCCAATCTTTCCGTCCTGCTCGTCGAGGACGACAACTTCGCGATCAAGATCGCGCAGACCGTCCTCAAACAGCTCAAAGTTCCGTATGTGAACATCGCCAAGGACGGGGCCGAGGCGCTGGACATCCTCAATTCGAACGCGACGCGGTTCGACCTGATCATTTCGGATTGGAACATGCCGGAGATGAGCGGCCTGCAGCTCCTCAAAGCCGTGCGCATGAAATGGCCCGACACGCCCTTCATCATGCTCACCGGCAAGGCCTCGCCGGAATTCGTCGTGCAGGCGCGCGACAACGGCGTCGACGCCTATGTGGTCAAGCCGTTCTCGCCCGCCAATCTCGGCCAGAAGATCGCCGCCGTCCTGAGCGCGCGCGCCAAAAAATGACCGACGACGCCGCGCATATGCGTCGCGCGATCGAGCTCGCCCGCGAACACTCGGCGGCCGGGGCGGGCGGGCCGTTCGGTGCCGTCGTCGTCAAGGACGGGCGGATCGTGGGCGAGGGCTGGAACCAAGTCACCTCGACCAACGATCCGACCGCGCACGCCGAGATCGTGGCGTTGCGGCGCGCGTGCGCGGCGCTGGGCACGTTCGACCTGACCGGTGCGACGATCTTCACCAGCTGCGAGCCGTGCCCGATGTGCCTGGGCGCCATTCTATGGTCGCGCGCCGGGCGCATGTGCTACGCCGCCACGCGCCGCGACGCGGCCGAAATCGGCTTCGACGACGAGGCGTTCTACGTCGAAGTCGCCAAGGACATCGAAGCGCGCGTGCTGCCGACCGAGAACCTGTTGCGCGGCGAAGCCCGCGACGTCTTCGCCGAATGGTTCGCCAAGCCCGACAAGGTCGCTTATTGATGACGCGCGGGCGCGCCGTCTTCGCGTTCGTTCTGGCCGCGTCGTTTTTCGCCTATGCTTTCGTCCAGCGCGTGGCGCCGTCGGTGATCGTGGGCGAACTGATGGCCGAGTTCGCGGTCGGTGCCGCCGTGCTCGGCAATCTGTCGGCCTTCTATTTCTACGCCTATGTTCCGATGCAGATGCCCGTGGGCATGCTGATGGACCGCTTCGGCCCGCGCCGGTTGATGAGCTTCTCGGTCGCCCTGGCTGCCGCAGGTGCGGTCGTGTTCGCCCTGGCGCCGACGGTCGAGCTGGCTTATCTGGGCCGCTTCATGGTCGGGCTCGGTTCGGCCTTCGGCTGGATCGGAATCCTGACCGTCGCGACGTTGTGGCTTCCGGCCGAGCGCTTCGCGCTCCTGACCGGGATCGCCCAAGGGATCGGCATGATCGGCGCGGTGTTCGGCCAAGCGCCGCTCGCCTACGCGGTCGGCGCGTTCGGCTGGCGCGACACGATGCTGGCGCTGGCGCTGATCGGGATCGCCCTCGCCGTCGCGATTTTCCTGGTGGTCGCCGAGAAGCGTCCGGTCGAGGCGGCGAACGCACCCGG
>JAMNXK010000236.1 GCA_023653245.1 Tagaea sp. | reverse complement strand
GGTGGCGTACCAGGGCCGCGCGCGCGGATCGAAATTGAAATCCGGCTCCGCGACCGGGATCCAATCCTGGCGCGGCCCGGAGAAATAGTGCCACGTCGCGCGAAGACCGTCGGGCATCTCCAGGATCGTGCGCCGGTAGCCGCGCGCCTCGACCTGGCCTTGGGCCATCTTGCCCTTGAGGAAGTCCGGAAGCACTTTACGATGCTGCCAATACTCGCCATTGACGAACCCGACATAGACGGAGCTGATCTGCTCGGTCCGCTGCACCGGGCCTTGCGCCAGCGCCAGGAAGGTTCGCAGCGACTCCTCGCGCACGATCCGCATCAAATGCGCGTCCGAAATCGTGCCCACGAGATCGAACGCCGGCTGGAAAAGATCGCCGGTCTCCTCGCCGATTTGCGCGAGGGTGCGATGGGCCTCGCGCACCGCGACGTCGCGGATCGCATCCTTGCGGACGGCGTACAAGCCCGCGAGGAGTCCGGCGCCCGCCAACAAAATCCCCACGCCGATGATGACTTCCCGAACGCGCAAACGCCTTCTCCAACCTCGCGATGTCGGTGCCCGCTCCATCGGAATCGGGACCTAACGTCGATTTTATTCTACACACGAAAGGGCACAGGGGTGGAAATTTTGCGGCCCCCGCGAAACGCCGGGGACTTTACCAACCGGAGGCGTAATTCAAGGGCTTAGCTCGGGTGCAAGCGGGGCCGATCGAACGCGACGACGCGACTTCAACCCGGAAAGACCGCCCCGTTCCTGTAAAGCTCGAGATCGCTTTCGCTGTCGACCTCGCCCCACGGGCCGGGCACCGGCACGGCGGCGATCTTGGTCCCTTGGGCGAGCAGCAGACCGAGCAGCGACGTCATGTCGAGTTTGTCCACGCGCGCCGCCGGCAGCCCGTCGAGCAACGCGGCCACGCCCCGCCAGCCCGCCGGCTCGAACTTCAGCAAGCCCATATACTGGCCTTCGATCTCGCGCGCCGACGACGGCTTGCGGCCGATCTCCGCCAGCGATCCGTCGGGCGCAAGCCGGAACGTCTCGGCGTCGCTCAACGGATCGGCGAAACGCAAGCGCCACAGATCCAGCCACGCGCGGTCATAGGCGATGGACAAGTCCCCCGGCACGGCCGCGAGCTTCGCCGCCGCCGCGACCGGATAGAAGATATCCGCATAGCTGACCAAGCACGTCCCCGCCGCCAGCCACTCGGCCGCGCATTCGAGCGAACGGACCATGTTGGTTTGCGCCCAGCGGGGATTGTCGAAGCCGCGCACCGGATGCGCGTCGAACGCCTGGCCTTGCCAGCCGCGCACCACGCCGATCTCGGCGCAACCCGCGCCGCGCAACGACGCGCATTGGCGGTCGAACAAGGTGCGGCCGCCGATCTCCAGCATGCATTTCGGCCGATCGTCGGTCAGCGCCCCCATGCGCGAGCCGCGGCCGGCGGCAAGGATCAAGCCTTTCATGGCGGCGCTCCGAAAAACGCGCGGAACCGGGCGACGTCGCGCGGATCGAACGGCGCTTCGCGCTCGGGGTGCCACATCTGGCCGGCGATCGATCCGTCGGCGCGCCGCGCGGCTTCGATGGTGCCGTCGGGCGCGCGCACCGCGTCGATCCAGCCCGGCGGCAGATCGCGCGCCGCCCAATCGTGGAACGAGTTGACCGTCCGCCCGTCGTCGAGCGCATGGCGCGAGGCGACGTGCCCCTCGACCCGCGCGAGCCCAGCGCCCGCGCGATGGAGCAGAAACTGGAATCCCCGGCAGACGCCGAAGACTTTGACACCCGCACCGCGCGCCCAATCGAGCACCGCCGCCTCGCTCGCGTCGCGCTCGGGCGCGTCGCCGCCCAGTGCCGCGATGTCGCCGCCGCCGGTCAGCACCACGCCCGCGGGCGCCACCGCGCGCGCGAAGGCGGAAGCGGTCTCGGGGCGGTTGGGCAGCGCGACGCACAGAAATCCGCACGCGGCCAGGAACTCCGCCCAGCGCCGATCGAGCGCGTCGCGCCGCTCGCCATGGCGCGGATCGACGGCGACACGCTGGCTGACGAGCAGCTTGATCATCCGATCGCCAGGATGCGCCGATTGGCGCAATCGAGTTCGAGGACCCGCGCGCGCGCGTAGCTCGCGAAGGCGCGTTCGCCGACGCCGATCGCCGCCGGCGTGCCGGTCTCGACCGCGCGGATCGCCATGTGCGAATTGGCGCCGCCGAACGCCGTCACGAACCCCGCGATGCCCCGCGAGAACAGCCAGTCGAACCCGGGATCGGCGTTGGCGGCGACCACGATCGCGCCGCTCAGGTCCTCGGCCGCGTCGGCCGGTTTCACGGGCCCGCGCGCGCGTTCGCGCCCGACGAAATTGGGCTCGGTCGGCGGCAGATGGAAGGCGCGCACCTGATTGGCGGCGTAGATCAGCGGCGGCAAGAACAGTTTCTGCGCGAGCGCGTGACGCGCCCGCCCTTGCGCGGCGGCGTCGCGCAGCGTGGCGCCGACATCGGCGCTGCCCACGTGCAGCTCCCGGATGGCGGCGGCGTCGACATACGAGGCGTCGTCCGCGTCGAGCCCGTGCGCCGCGCAGAGCTTGCCGATCTCGACGAGCGCGTCGGACAGATTGCGCGTGAACAGGAACTTGGCGTGCTCGCGGCCGCGCACGGCCCCCTCCAGGAACGCGAACAGCCCGTCGACATCGGTCTCCAAACCATGCCCGCGGATCAGCCGCTCGATCGCCGCGCGCTGGCGGGGCGACGGCGCGAAACGCGACGGCGCATGCGGCGGCGGCGCCGCGCGCGCGCGGCCGAAATCGAAATAGAGATCGGGCGCCTCGTCGTAGCGCTTGGACAGGATGTCGTAGGCGCCGGGGCGCAGATGCCCGTAACGCGCCAAAAACTCGGCGCGCGGCAGCCGCGCCAGATCGCGGCCGATGCGCGTGCCCACCGTGTCCACGCCCGCCATGAAACGCGCGACGTCGTCCTCGCTCAACGCCCCGGCGGCGACGAGCGAGCGCAGGATCTGCACGGCGACGAAGCCGGCGCGCGCGAGTCCCGCGAAGGGCAGCGTGCCGTAGCGCTTGCAATCTTCGATCAGCCAGTGGATGCGGGCGATCGGATCGACCCGCGAGGCGGCCAGCGCCGCGTGCCGGCGCACGAGCTCGTCGAGCCGCGCTTCGTCCTGCCGCCACAGCCCGTCGGGGCGGAGTATCCGATTGGTGAGCGCGCGCAAGGCGTGGGTCAGGCCCGCGCGATCGGCCTTCGAGAAGCCGCGCTCGTCGAGCGCCTCCAGCCGCCGGTCGAGATCGAAATCGTAGCAGGAGAAGACGATGTCGAACTCGACCTTGTCGTGCAGGACGGGGGCCGAGATCAGCCGGCCGATATAGTGCGACACGAGACGCTCGGCCAATCTGGGCTCGACGTCGCGCGGCACGAAGCTGTTGAAGCTCACGCGCACGTCGATATAGGGCAGCCCCTCGAACGAGACCATCAGCGGGAAACTGCGCAGATTCCGGTAGCCGTAATTGCTGCGCTGATAGGCCCAGATCGAATCGGTCACGAGATCGCGATAGAGCGACAGCGCCAAAGGCCGCGGCCGCACGCCGATGATCTCGGCGGGGTTCCAGTCGGGCATGACCGCGAACACCGTGCGCGGCCCGAACAGGAAGGGGTGCGGTTTCTCCCCTTCCGCCACTTTACGCGCGACGCGCTCCAGTGCGGCGTTGATCTCGGGATCGGCCGCGCCGGTGGCGGGCGGACAAGCGAGCGGCCGGACCTGGAACAGCACGGCTTCGCCTTGGGCGTCGAGTGCCAACTCGACGTCGAGCGCGTCCGACCCGAGCAGCGCCTCCAACTCGTCGAGCAGCGCGCCCAGCGGCGCGAGTTCGCCGGGCAGCGGCCCCGCGCCGCGCGCTTGCACGAAGGTGCGCAGCTCGGCATTGCCCCCGGCCGTCACGGCGGCCGTGTCGGCGCCGACATGGTAGTTGAGCGTGCGATACGGCGCGCCCGTCGCGGGATCGCGGGTGAAAGCCACGCCCGACAGAAGCGGCGCTTCGAGCATCGGCTGGACGAGCACGCGGCTGTCCGGGTGCGCCGCGGCCGCTTCGTAGGACCCGATCACCCGATCGATCGCGATTTCCAAGGCGGCCGCGTCGACGACGTGGGCGACCGACAGGAACTTACCGGCCATCGAAGCGGCCGCGCCGTCCTCGCCCGCCGCGCTCGAGCGGACGATCAGCGGGAATTCCAACCCGATCCGCGCCAGCACGCCCGCGCGATCGGCGCGCCACTCGGACACGGCGAAATGCGCCAGCGGCAACACGCGGCCACACGTCAGGCGCGGCACGAGCGCTTCGAGCGTCCTTGCCTTGCCGAGCGCGCCGAGATTCATGCGCGTTTGCGCGCGGCCCAGGCGCGCGTGCGATAGACCGCTTCGATCGCCGGCGCGTCGGCGATCCGCGCCTCGACCCATTTCATGAAATCGGCGAATCCGGCCTCGCCCAGTTTTGCGCGCACGTCGTTGACGCTCCACCACGCCCCCAGATAGGCGTCGCGCGCCAACGCCACCGCGTGGCGCCCTTCGAGATAGACGACATCGTCGATGTCGCGCCGCGCCCATAGACGCTCGGTCAGCGTTTCGGTGATCCCCGACGCGCCGGAGGACACGCGTTTCTGTCCGCCCATGCGCTTGTCGAGTTCGGCCTCGATCTCGGCGGTCAGCGGATTGGCCTCGACCAAGCGCGGATTCCACAGCGCGCAGAACCGCCCGCCGGGAACCAGCAACCGCGCGAATTCGTCCATGCCCTTGTCGAAATCGACCCAGTGGAACGACGACGCCATCGTGACCAGCGACGCGCCGGAATCCGGCAATCCCGTGGCCTCGCCCGAGCCTTCGCGCCAGACGATGGCGCC
>JAMNXK010000235.1 GCA_023653245.1 Tagaea sp. | reverse complement strand
TGGTCGCCGATTTCGCGACGGCCGAAGCGCTCGCCCCGCGTCTCGCGCAAGGCCAGCGTTTGGTCACGCGCGACGGTGCGGTGTGGCGCTGGGACGGCCTGGTGCACAACGGCGCCGAGATCGCCCGCGCCGCCCAGACCCTGGAATTGCGCAACAAGCTCGAAGCGCTCGACGGCCAGGTTTCGCGCGCGCGCGAAATCGCCGAGGGTGCCAAAGCGCGCTATGCGGCGGCGCAAGATTCGGCCAAGGCGGCCGACGCCGCCGATCACGCCGCGCGCCAAACCGCGAAGACCGCGCAGAGCGCGATCGACGCGGCGCGCGCCAAGATCGTCGAAATCCAGCGCGCCACCGAAAGCCGCTCGGCCAAGCGCGCCACGCTGGTCGAGCAGATCGAGCGCCTGGCGGCCGAAGCCGGCGAATTCGAAACCCGCAAGGTCGCGGGCGAAACGCGCTTCGCCGAGATCCCCGATCCCGCGCAAGCCCGCGCCCAACTCGCCGAAGATCGCCAGACCCTGTCGACCGCGCGCAAGGATCTGGCCGAGCGCGAAGCGACCGCCCAGCGCCTGGCGCGCGAACGCGACGGACGCGAACGCCGGCGTGTCGCCATCGGCCACGAGCGCGGCGAATGGACGCGCCGCGAAGACGGGGCCAAGACCCAGATCGACGCGCTCGACGGGCGCATCGCGGCCACCGCCGCCGAGCGCGACTCGCTGTCCGCACGGCCCGGCGAAATCGCCGCCGAGCGCTCGGCGTTGCTCGACAAGACGGCCGAGCTCGAAACCTTGCGCCGGGCCGCCGCCGACAAGCTGCAGCTCGCCGAAACCGCCGTGCTCGAAGCCGACCGCGCGCTCAAGACCGTCGAAGGCCTGCTGATGACCGCGCGCGAGGATCGCGTGCGCGCCGAAGCCCATGCCGAGCAGCAAGCCGCGAACGAGGCGACGCTGACCCACGCGATCCGCGAGCGTCTGGATTGCGCGCCCGACGCGTGCCTGGCCGCCGGCATGGTCGATGCCGAAGACGACCTGCCCGGGATCGAGCAGATCGAGAACCGCCTCGAACGCCTGATCAAGGAACGGGACAATATGGGCCCCGTCAATCTTCGCGCCGAACAGGAAGCCGAAGAAGTCGACGCCCAGATCCTCGGCATGAACACCGAGAAAGAGGATCTTGTCCAAGCGATCGCCAAGTTGCGCGGCGGGATCTCGACCCTCAACAAGGAAGGCCGCGAGCGCCTGCGCGCGGCGTTCGAAGTGGTCGACAAGCATTTCCAGGAATTGTTCGGCCGTTTGTTCGGCGGCGGCCGCGCGCATCTGACCTGGGTGCCGGTGCTCGGGCCCGAGGGACAATTGATCGACGATCCGCTCGAAGCCGGGCTCGACATCATGGCCAGCCCGCCCGGCAAGAAGCTGCAATCGCTCACGCTGCTGTCGGGCGGCGAGCAGGCGCTCACGGCACTCGCCTTGCTGTTCGCCGTGTTCCTCACCAACCCGGCCCCCATCTGCGTGATGGACGAAGTCGACGCGCCCTTGGACGACGCCAATGTCGATCGGTTCTGCACATTGCTCGATGAGATCGCGCGGTCGTCGGGCGTGCGCTTCATCGTGGTCACCCATCATCGTCTGACGATGGCCAAAATGGACCGCCTGTTCGGCGTGACGATGGCCGAGCGCGGCGTTTCGACCCTCGTGTCGGTGGATATGCGCCAGGCCGAGAAACTCCGCGCGACCGCTTGAAGCACCGCGATTAACTCCGCCCGATCAAGGGCTTGAGCGGTCGGCGCGATCCTTGACAGGGGGCGGGGTCGCTGCCTATTGTCCGCGCGCTTTCGCCAAGCGGGCAAGCCGGTTCGCGCCGATCTGTCCGCCCTTTTCCGTTTCGGAGCTTGCCATGGACGACCGCGACAAGCGGGCCATCGACGAGCTTCAGGCCCAAGTCGACGCGCTCAACGCGCGGCGCGGCACGGCCGAGAAAAGCTCCGCCCGATCGGCGGGGCACGAAACGGGGCAGATGGGCATGGGGTTCCGCATCTCGGTGGAGATGCTGGCCACGCTGGCCGTCGGGACGGGCATGGGTTTCGTGCTCGACCGCTGGCTCGGCACCTCGCCGTGGCTGACGCTCGTGTTTCTCGTGCTCGGTGCTGCCGCCGGCATGCGCAACGCGATCAAGGTGGCCGAGCGCATGGGCGCGAAGCCGGACGACACGAAACGACCGTAACGGAGTCCCCGACGTGGCGAGCCCTCTCGATCAATTCCAGATCAAGCCGATCGTCCCCATCGAGATCGCGGGGCTCAACCTCGCCTTCACGAATTCGGCGCTGTGGATGACGCTGGCCGTCGCGGGCGCGACGTTCTTCCTGGTCTCGGCCGCCTCGGGCGCCAAGATCGTTCCCGGCCGCATGCAGTCGGCGGCCGAGGTGCTCTACGAATTCATCGCCGGCATGGTGCGCGAGAACGTGGGCGACGAGGGCAAGCGCTACTTCCCCTTCTTCTTCACCCTGTTCATGTTCGTGCTGTTCGGCAATCTCGCGGGCATGATCCCGGGCTCGTTCACCTTCACCAGCCACATCGTGGTCACGTTCACGATGGCGCTGATCATCTTCGTGGTGATCACCGCGATCGGCATCGCGCGCCACGGCACGCATTTCTTCTCGCTGTTCTTCCCGCACGGCGCGCCCTTGGCGACGGCCCCCATCCTGATCCCGATCGAGGTCGTCTCGTACCTGTCGCGGCCCGTGTCGCTGTCGGTGCGTCTGTTCGCCAACATGACGGTCGGCCACATCATCCTGAAGATCTTCGCGGGCTTCGTGATCTCGCTGGGCGCCTTCTTCGTGCTGCCCGGCGTCGTCCCGTTCTCGGTGCTGGTGGGCATCACCGCGCTCGAGTTCTTCATCGCGGCCCTCCAGGCCTACATCTTCACGATCCTGTCGTGCATCTATCTGAACGACGCGATCAACCTGCACTGAGCGCCCTTCCCTCGGCCCGACCCTGTGGACCGCCGAGGGAAGACAGCGACCGGTAAACCCAAGGAAAAGGAATCGAGATCATGGAACCAGCAGCGGCAAAATTGATCGGCATGGGCCTGGCGGCCATCGGGATGATTGGCGCCGGCATCGGCGTGGGTTCGGTGTGGGCGAGCTTGATAGCCGCCGTGGCCCGCAACCCGGCCGCCAAGGACAACGTGCAGGTCTTCGCCTATATCGGCTTCGCGGTGACCGAGTTCATCGCGCTGCTCGCCTTCGTCATCGCGATCCTGATCTTCGTGTCCTGACGTCTTCCGGGTCCGGGGTTCGCCCCGGGCCCGGCCCCTTTCTCCCGGACGGGAACCGGCCATGCCGCAATTCGACCCGACTTGGTTCGCCAGCCAGATCTTCTGGCTGCTGGTCATCTTCGCGATCTTCTATTACGTGCTCTCCAGCGCCGTGCTGCCCAAGCTGGGCGGCGCGATCGAGGAGCGCGAGAAGCGAATCGAGGGCGATCTCGCGCGCGCGGGCTCCCTCAAGGGCGAGACCGACAAGATGGTCGCCGCCTACGAGAAGTCGCTGGCCGACAGCCGCGCCAAGGCCCAGGCCGTGCGCGCCGAGACCGAAGCGGCCAACGCCAAGCACGCCGCCGAGCGTTCGGCCGTGCAAGCGGCACAGCTCGCCGAGCGCATCAAGACGGCCGAAGCGAATATCGCCGGCGCGCGCAAGGCGGCACTCGCCAATGTCGAAACCATCGCGGGCGAAATCGCCGCCGAGGCCGCGCGCAAGCTCGCCGGCCTCGCGGTCAGCCCCGCCGACGCCAAGGCCGCCGCCGCTTCGTCGCGCGGCTGAAGGAGTAGACTTCGATGTCGTTCCTCGAGAATCCCTATACCTGGACAGCGCTCGCCATCGTCGTGCTGGTCTATTTCGCTTGGACCCCGGCCAAGACCGCGATCCTCGGCGGGCTCGATGCGCGCGCCGAGCGCATCAAGAAGGATCTCGACGAGGCCGCGAGCCTGCGCGCCCAGGCCGAGAAGCTGCTGGCCGAGTACACCGCCAAGCATCAGGACGCGATGAAGCAAGCCGACGCGATCGTCGCCAACGCCAAGGAAGAGGCCGCGCGCTTGGCCGCCAAGGCCGAAGCGGATCTCCAGGCCTCGCTCAAGCGCCGCGAGGAAATGGCCCTCCAGCGCATCGCCCAGGCCGAGGCGCAAGCCACCGCCGAAGTCCGCGCGGCCTCGGTCGATCTCGCCATGGCGGCCACGCAAAAGCTGCTCGCCCAAGGCCTCGACCGCGCCCGCCAAGACGGGCTCATCGACGCGGCCGTGAAGGCGCTGCCGACGCGGCTGAACTGACGGCGCGATAGGCATCGAACAAAGACCCCCGCCGACGCGATCCGGCGGGGGTTTTCGTTTCAGGCGAGCGCCGAGCGCACATCCGTCATGGCGAAATCGGTGCCGATATAGAGCAGCGGCGCGTTCGAGACCCGCGCCAGCGCGTAGGCGAAGCAATCGGCGAGGTTCAACGCCGCCGCATGGCGGCCTTTGCCGAAGCGCTTGAACGCGTCCCACGCGGCTTCGGCTTGGGTCGCGTCGGTGGGAACGAGCTCGATCGCGGCGCGCGACATCAATCCCGCGAGATCGGCACCCAAGCCGCGCCCTTCCGCCACCATCCGCGCTTCGACGACGTTGACCGGGCTCATCCGCAGCTCGCCGCGTCGCGACAAGAGGTCTCGCAGCTTTTCGTATCCCGCTTCTTGCTGGAGATAGGCGAGCAACGCCGACGAGTCGACGACGATCACTTCGGCAGACCGTGCTCGTCGTACATGTCGCCGTGATCGTCGCCCGGCCAGGGCTCGCCGCGCGCGGCGTACTCTTCCTTAAGTTTTCGGACCTTTTCCCAGGTCGGCGCCATCATGGCTTCGAAATCGGCCCTCCACCGA
>JAMNXK010000234.1 GCA_023653245.1 Tagaea sp. | reverse complement strand
TCGTAGCGGTCGTTGCGGATGCCCATCGCCACTTTGTGCTCGGTGTCGATGCCGTCGACGAACTCGACAAAGCCGTGCACGAAATGCTGGCGCGATTGCTCGCCCTCGGTCACGCAATCGATGCCCGCGTCTTCCTGGATCTTGAGCCACAGCAGCGTCGCGTCGCGCTGGGCGCGTTTGAGATCCGCACCTTCCTGGCGCCATTTGGGCCACAGCTTGTGGGTCTCGGCCAGCCAGCCGGGCTTGGGCAGGCTGCCGGCGATCGTGGTGGGAAACAACATACGGGGGGGCTCCTTCTCGCGGGCTCCCGTCTACGGCGCCCTCACGCGTGGCGCAAGGCTTCGATGGGATCGAGTTTCGCGGCCCGGTGCGCCGGGTACCAGCCGAAGAACATGCCCACCAGGGCGGAGAACGCCACCGCCAGCCCCACGGTTTCGAGCCCGATCACCAAGGGCCAGCCGGCTTGGAAGGCGACGAAACCGGCGATCGCGATACCCGCGAACACGCCCGCCACCCCGCCGAGGACGGACAGCGCGGTCGCCTCGATCAGGAACTGGCGCAGGATGTCGCGTGGCCGCGCGCCGACGGCCATGCGCAAGCCGATCTCGCGCGTGCGCTCGGTCACCGAGACCAGCATGATGTTCATGATCCCGATCCCGCCGACCAGCAGCGACACGCCCGCGACGGCCACCAGCAGCAAGGCCAGCGTGCGCGCCGACGCCATGCGCGTGGCGACGATCTCGGTGAGGTTGCGGATGGTGAAGTCGTCCTCTTGATGGGCCTGCAGGCGATGGCGCTGGCGCAGCAGGTCGCGCATCTCCGCCTCGGCCTGGGACATGTCCTCGCCATCGCGGATCTTCACCATGATCGTGCCGACCGAGCGCGGATTGGCGCGGTTCACGCCCAGCACGCGCTGGCGCGCGGCGGCGAGCGGCACCAAGACCGCGTCGTCTTGGTCCTGGCCTTGCGGGTTCTGGCCTTTCGATTCGAGCACGCCGACGACCTGGAAGGGCACGTTGCGGATGCGGATCGTCTCGCCCACCGGATCGCCGTCGCCGAACAGGCTGGCGACCACGCTGGTCCCCAGCAGCGCCACTTGCGCGCCGCGCGCGATTTCGTCGGCGTCGAAATGCCGCCCGCTCGCGACCTCCCACTCGCGCACTTCGAAGAACGCGGGCGTCACGCCCTGGATGGAGGTCGCCCAGTTGGCGGACCCGGCGACGACCTGCGCGCCCGCGCGATTCATCGGCGCCGCCGCCTGCACGGCGGCGATCTCGCGCTCGATCGCGTAGGCGTCGTCTTCGGTCAGCGAATTGGCCACGCCGGCACCCAGGCGCACGCCGCCCGCGGTGAGGTTGCCCGGAAACACGACGATCAGATTGGAGCCGAGCGTGCGGATCTGCCGGAGCACCTGTTCGCGCGCACCCGACCCGACCGCCACGATGGCGATGACGGCACCCACGCCGATGAAGATCCCGAGCATGGTGAGCGCCGAGCGCAGCTTGTTGGCGCGCAAGGCGGCGAGTGCCGAGAACAAGGCTTCGAGCAGGCTCATGCCGCCGCCGCCAGCGCTTGCGCCGCGTCGCGCGGGGTTTGCCTTCGGTCGTCGACCACGCGCCCGTCCTTGAAACGCACGACGCGGCCCGCGAACGCCGCCACGTCGGCCTCGTGGGTCACGATGGCGACGGTCACGCCTTCGGCGTTCAGCTTCTGGAACAGCGCCATGATGTCGAGCGAGGTGCGGCTGTCTAGCGCGCCGGTGGGCTCGTCGGCGAGCAGCAGCTTGGGCGCGTTGACCAGCGCGCGGGCGATCGCCACGCGCTGCTGCTGGCCGCCGGAAAGCTGCGTGGGCCGATGATGCGTGCGATCGGCCAAGCCCACGCGCGCCAGCGCGGCTTCGGCGCGCGCGCGGCGCTCGCGCGCGGGCACGCCCGCATAGACCATCGGCAGTTCGACATTGGCGGCCGCGTCCGAGCGGTCGAGCAGATTGAATTGCTGGAACACGAAGCCGAGCTTGCGGTTGCGGATGCCCGCGAGCGCGTCCTTCGCCAGCGCATCGACGCGCTCGCCGTCGAGCGCGTAGGTCCCGGCCGTCGGCCGGTCCAGACAGCCGATCACGTTCATGAAGGTCGACTTGCCCGAGCCCGACGGGCCCATCACGGCGACGAACTCGCCCGCGTCGATGGCGAGCGATACCCGGTCGAGCGCCACGACGTTCTCGCCGCCCAGAACGTAGACCCGCCGCAGATCGCTCGTCTCGATGAGCGCCATCAGAACATCCGCGGGCCGAACGGGCCGGACGAGGTCGCCGCCGGGCCCGCGCCGCGCGCGCCGCCGCCCACGATCACCTCGCGCCCCGCGTCCACGGGCCCGGCGAGAATCTCGGTGAAATTCCCGTCCGACGCGCCCAGGCGCACGGGCACGGCCTCCGGCTGGCCGTCGGCGCCCACGACCCAGACCCGCCCCGCGACCCCTTCCCCGCCCTGCTGGCGTTGTTGGGCGGCGCGCCGGCGGATGGCGTCGAAGGCCGGGCGCTGCTCTTGGGTGAGAAGCCCCGCGATGCGCTCGCCCGATTGCTGGCGCAAGGCGACGAAGCGCTGGCGGCGCTGTTCGGGCGGCAGGTCCGAAGACCCGACACGTTCGAGCTGCGCGCGCATCTCGGCCAGGATCGCGTCGATCTGGCGCTGCTGTTCGGGCGTCGGCTTGACCTCGCTGCGGATCTGCTCGGCGAAGTCGCGCAAGCCGCGCTCCATGATCGCCTGGAACGGATTGCCGCCCTCGGGCGTGCCGGCGGCGGAAGCACTCCCCACCGGGCGCCAGCGCAACGCCGCCGCCGGCGCGCGCAAGACGTTCTCGCGGCGCTCGTTGACGATGCGAAGGTTCACCGTCATGCCCGGCATCAGCGCGAGGTCCGGATTGTCGGCCTCGATCACGGCCGTGTAGATCACCACGTTCTGGATGGTCTGCGCGCCCAGGCGCACGTTCTTGACCCGGCCCTGGAAGTTCCGCCCCGGATAGGCGTTCATCGTGAACGTCGCTTCGTTGCCCGCGCGCACGCGGCCCACGTCGCCCTCGTCGACATTCGCGTAGATCTCGATCTTGGTCAGATCGCTCGCCACGGTGAACAGCGTCGGCGCCTGCAACGACGCCGCGACCGTCTGCCCGAGCTCGACCGAGCGCTGGACCACCACGCCGTCGACCGGCGAGCGGATCTCGGCGCGCTCGAGATCGACCTCGACCTGGCGCACGAAGGCTTCGCGGCCCGCGACTTGCGCGCGCGCGGCCAGAATTTGCGCCTCGGCGAGTTTCAGATCGGCGGCGAGCCCGGCTTGCTGGGCGATCGCCGAGTCGATCTGCGCGCGGGCGGAATCGCGGCTGGCGCGCTGGGCGCGGGCTTGCGCCTGGGCGCCGTCGAGCGTGGCCGTCGCCGCCACGCCGCGCGCCTGCAGATCGCGCTGGCGCTCGAGGGTACGCTCGGCGTCGCCGAGCAATGCTTCGTTACGCGCGAGCTGGGCGCGGGCGTCGGCCGACTGGGCGCGCGCGCGGTCGATATCGGCGCGGGTGCGCTCGATCTGCGCTTCGCGGATGGCGAGCTCGGCGCGCGACTGGGCCAGATCGGCGCGCGCGGAATCCAGGCGCGCGGCGATCTGCGTGGCGTCGAGGCGCGCCAAGACCTGGCGCGCCTTCACCGGCGTGTTGAAATCGGCGAGCAGCTCGACCAGGCGGCCGGAGATCTCCGAGCCAACCAGCACGGTGGTGACCGGCTGGACCGTGCCGGTGGCGTTGACCGCCGACACGATGGGCCCGCGATCGAGCCGCGCGGTGCGATAGGCGCCCGGCGCGCCGGACCCGCTCTCGGACAGATAGGCGCCGCCGGCGGCCGCCAGCGCCAGGGCCGCGGCCACGCCGAGCAACAGGGGCTTCCCGAGGAAACTTCCGAAGTTCATGACCGCGATCCTAGCCAAACGCCGGACCGGCGTACGTTACGACTCGTTACCCCTGATGACGAGCGGGGTTCTCCTGCGCTTCAACGACGCAGTACGCGGCCATGTTCACGATCCCGCGCACGGTCGCGGAATTGTCGAGCACATGGGCGGGCCGCGCCATGCCGAGCAGCACGGGCCCGATCTTCTGCGCGCCGGCGAATTCCTTGAGCAGGCCGTAGGCGATATGCGCGGCGTCCAAATTGGGCATGACGAGCAGATTGGCCGAGCCGTCGTAGCGCGGTTCGAGCACCGACATGCGCCGGATTTCGCCCGAGATCGCGGCCTCGGCCGTCATCTCGCCGTCCACCGCCAGATAGGGGGCGGAAGCCTGGATGCGCTCGAGCGCGTCGCGCATGCGCGCCGAGGTGCGCGTGTCGCGCGCGCCGAAATTCGAGTGCGACAGCAGCGCCGCCTTGGCCTTGAGCCCGAACAACTTGACCACTTCGGCGGCGCGGATGGTGGCGTCGGCGAGCTGCTGGGCGTCGGGCTCGGGCGTCACATGCGTATCGGCGATGAAAATCGGGCCGCTGGTATGGACCAGCATCGACAAGGCCGCGGGTGCGGCCACGCCCGGCGCCAAGCCCAGCACATCGACCACGTCGCGCAGCGCGCGGTTCCAGCGGCCGATCAGGCCGCAGATCATGCCGTCGGCCTCGCCCCGGCGCAGCGCCAGCGCCGCGAGCACGGGATTGCGCGTGCGCACCAGCGTGCGCGCGGTGTCCGGCGACACGCCGCGCCGTCCCATGATCTGGTGATAGAGCCGCCAGAAATCGGCGTAGTCGGGAATGTCCTCGGGATTGAGCAGCTTGAAGTCGCGGTCGAGGACGATGCGCAGGCCGAGCTTGTCCATGCGCTTCCTGATCGTCTCGCGCCGGCCGACCAGGACGGGAACGCAGATGCCTTCGTCGACCAGCGTCTG
>JAMNXK010000233.1 GCA_023653245.1 Tagaea sp. | reverse complement strand
TTCTTGGCGATGTGCAGGCACGGCCAGGCCACGCCGGGCGAATAGGCGAGCGACAGATCGCGCGCGGTGGTCAGCGGCTTGGTCGAGACGATCTCGATCTTGCCGGCCTTGCCGCCTTGCTGATGGAACAGCAGCGAATCCTGCTCGGTGACGGGTGCCGAATCGTTGGCCATTCTCGTTCTGCCTCTTCTGTCGCGTTTCCTCGGGCGGGACGTGTCGCCCCGCCTGTTATTGGAGGATATGGTACGAGTAACAAGACCGTGCCGTCAAAAAAACCCGCGCGCACGAATTGCTGCATTGCACGCGACGCCGCCTAATTTATGCTCACGGTTTCCATGGCCGATCCCCTTCCTGCTCCGCCCCGCGACCCGGATAGCGCTATCACCCCGATGATGGCGCAGTATCTCGAGCTCAAGCGCCAATATCCGAACGCGCTGCTGTTCTATCGCATGGGCGACTTCTACGAGATGTTCTTCGACGACGCGGTGCAAGCGGCGAAGGCGCTCGATCTCACGCTCACCAAACGCGGCTTGCATCAAGGCCAGGAGATTCCGATGTGCGGCGTGCCCTGGCACGCGCACGAGGCCTATCTCGCCCGGTTGATCCGCCAAGGCTTCCGGGTTGCGATCTGCGAGCAGCTCGAAGCGCCCGAGGAAGCCAAGAAGCGCGGCTCGAAATCGGTGGTGCGGCGCGACGTGATGCGCGTGGTGACGCCGGGCACGCTGGTCGAAGACACGCTGCTCGACGCGCGCGCCAACAACTATCTCGCCTGCCTGGCCGAAGCGGCGGGCGCTCTGGGCCTCGCCTGGCTCGACATGTCCACGGGCGATTTCCGGATCGAGGCGGCGAACGCCGCCGGTCTCGGCGCGGCCTTGGCGCGCGTCGCACCGGGCGAGCTGCTGCTGTCGGAGAAGCTCGCGGGCGACGCGGCACTCGCCCCGGCGATCGAGCCGTTCAAGGCGCTTCTCACGCCGCTGCCGGGGCCGCGCTTCGACAGCGAGAACGGCCGGCGCCGGCTCGAAGCGCTCTACGGCGTCAAATCGCTCGACGGGTTCGGCGCGTTCGGCCGTGCCGAGATCGCCGCCGCCGGCGCGCTCGTCGATTACGTCGAGCTCACCCAGAAAGGCCGGCTGCCCAAGCTCGCCAACCCGGCGCGCGTCGCCGCGTCGGGTGCCATGGAGATCGATCCCGCCACGCGGCGCTCCTTGGAATTGACCGAAACCCAAACCGGCGAGAAACGCGGCTCGCTGCTCGCCACGATCGACCGCACGAAAACCGCCGCGGGCGCGCGTCTGCTCGCCCAGCGCTTGGCGGCACCGCTGACCGATCCCGACGCGATCGCCGCCCGGCACGACATGGTGGCGTTCTTCGTCGAGGCGGCGCGCGGCCGGGAAGGACTCCGGGAAACACTCGGCGGTTTTCCCGATCTCGAGCGCGCCCTGCAGCGTCTGGCGCTGGGGCGGGGGGGGCCTCGCGATCTCGTGGGCATCGGCCAGGGCTTGCGTAAACTCCCGCAAGCGCGCGCCGAACTGCGCGCGGCGTCGGGCGACGTCGCGGTGCCGGCGGGCATCGTCGCAGCGCTCGACGATCTGGGCGAGCACGGCGCGCTGGCCGACAAGCTCGCTTCGGCGCTGGTGCCCGATCCGCCGCTCGACCCGCGCGACGGCGGCTTCGTCGCCAAGGGCTACGCGCCCGATCTGGACGCGGCACTGGAGGCGCGCGACGAAGCCCGCCGTCTGATCGCCGATCTGCAACGCCAATACATCGAAGCGACGGGCATCGCGGCGCTCAAGATCCGCCACAACAACGTGATCGGCTATTTCGTCGAGGTGACGGCGGCGCACGGCGACAAGCTGCTGAAGCCCGGCGGCAAGTTCATCCATCGCCAGACCATGGCGGGGGCGGTGCGCTTCACCACGGTCGAGCTGGCCGAGCTCGAAAGCCGCATCTCCGGCGCGCGCGACAAGGCGCTCGCCCTCGAACTCGAAGCCTTCGCCGAATTGACGCGCGACACGCTGGCGCGCGCCGCCGAGATTTCCCGCGCCGCGCGCGCGCTCGCCACGCTCGACGTCGCCGCCGCCACCGCCGATCTCGCCGTCGACAGCGATTGGCGACGGCCGCTGGTCGATTCCTCGCGCGCCTTCGAGATCGAGGGCGGGCGCCATCCGGTGGTCGAAGCGGCCTTGCGCGCGCGCGGCGGCGGCGGCTTCGTCGCCAACGATTGCGCGCTCGACGCGGAGAACGGCCAGTTCGTCTGGCTGGTCACCGGGCCGAACATGGCGGGCAAATCCACCTTCCTGCGCCAGAACGCGCTGATCGCCGTGCTCGCGCAAGCCGGGCTCTACGTGCCCGCCGCGCGCGCGCGCATCGGGGCGGTGGACCGGCTGTTCTCCCGCGTGGGCGCGGCCGACGATCTGGCGCGCGGCCGTTCGACCTTCATGGTCGAGATGGTCGAGACGGCCGCGATCCTCAATCTCGCGGGCCCGCGCGCGCTGGTGATCCTGGACGAGATCGGCCGCGGCACCGCGACTTGGGACGGGCTCTCGATCGCCTGGGCGTGCGTCGAGCATTTGCATGGCGTGAACAAGGCCCGCGCGCTGTTCGCCACGCATTATCACGAGCTGACGGCACTGGCCGCCAAGCTGCCGGGCCTCGCCTGCCGCTCGATGCGGGTGAAGGAATGGAAGGGCGACGTCGTGTTCCTGCACGAAGTCGCCGCCGGCACGGCCGACCGCTCCTACGGCATCCATGTGGCGAAGCTCGCCGGCCTGCCGCCAGCGGCCGTCGCGCGCGCCGAGGAAGTGCTGAAGGCGCTCGAAGGCGGGGACGAAGCGCGCAACCTCGCCAAGCTCGCCGACGATCTGCCGCTGTTCTCGGCGCGCCCGCAAGGCGGTCTGCCCAAACACGCGGGCAATCCCGAACTCGAAGCCGCACTCGACGCGACGCTGCCCGACGAGCTCACGCCCAAACAAGCGCTCGACGCGCTCTACGAATTGAAGCGCTTGCGCGCGAAAGGAACGCCATGACGGAAAAAGTCGCGATTCTCACCGGGGCGGGCAAGGGCATGGGCGGGGCGTGCGCGCGCGAACTCGCTTCACGCGGCTGGAAGGTCGGTCTGCTCTCGCCCTCGGGCAACGCCGAGAAACTCGCCAAGGAATTGGGCGGCGTCAGCGTCACCGGTTCGGTGACGGAAGAGTCCGACCTCAAGAAGCTGGTCGACGCCGCGATGAACCATTGGGGTCGCATCGATGGGGTCGTCACCTCGACGGGCCATCCGCCCAAGGGCGATCTGCTCGCACTCGACGACGAGTCCTGGCGCAAAGGCATGGACCTCATCGTGCTCAACGTGGTGCGCTTGGCGCGCCACGTGACGCCGATCATGGAAAAACAGGGCAAGGGCGCGTGGGTGAATATCTCCACCTTCGCCGCGTTCGAACCCGATTTGGTGTTCCCGATCTCGTGCGCGATGCGCGCGGGCCTCGGCGCCTTCGCCAAGCTCTACGCCGACCGCTACGCCAAGGCGGGCATCCGCATGAACAATCTTCTGCCCGGCTTCATCGACTCGCTACCCGTGAAGGAAGCGCTGCTGCCGCGCATTCCGATGGGGCGCTACGGCACGACGGCCGAGATCGCCAAGACGGCGGCATTTTTGCTGTCGGACGATGCGGGCTACATCACCGGCCAGAATCTTCGCGTGGATGGTGGTATAACCCGCTCGGTATGAGACGCGGTGTCGCACTCGCTTTTCTGCTGATCGCGTGCGCTTCGGCGCAAGCGCAGGCGCCGCGCTTCGAACCCGGCGGATTCGACGCCGAGATTCTGGGTGCGGAGTCGGGCCATCCGCTTTTTCCGCGCGGCCGCCCGATGGCCCGGCACGAATTCGTCGGCACGTTTTCGAACTACGACCGCGTCTGGCAAGGCGAAGCGATCCCGAAGCCGCCAAGCGCGTCGCCCCTCAAGCGCGCGCCCGAGCCCGCGATCGCCTGGGAGTTTCAAGGCACGCGGCGGACGCTCGACGAGTATCTCGCCGCCCACCCGACGACCGCATTTTTGATCGCCAAGGGCGATACGATCCTGGTCGAGCGCTATCGCTACGGGCGGCGCGAGGACGCGCGCTTCACCTCGTTCTCGATGGCCAAGACCCTGACCGCGATGCTGATGGGCATCGCGATCGCCGAGGGCAATATCCGCTCGATCGACGATGTCGCCGAGACCTACGTCCCGGAACTTCGCGGCACCGAGTACGGACGCACGCCGTTGCAGGCGCTGCTGTCGATGGCCTCGGGCCTGGCGTTCAAGGAGGATTATTCGGGGCAAGACGACGCGGCGAAACTCGCGCGCGGCAGCTTCGTGCGCATGGGCCCCGGCGGGCCCGGGATCTTGCGCCAATTCGACACCCGCGCCGTCGCGCCGGACACGAAATTCAACTATGCCGGCGGCGACACGCAAACGCTGGGGGCCGTCCTCCAAGCCGCGACGGGCATGAGCCTCGCCGCTTACGCCGCCGAGAAACTCTGGACGCCACTGGGCGCCGAAGCCGGCGCCTCGTGGCTCACCGACAATGCCGGCATGGCCGCTGCCTTTTGCTGTTTCCAAGCGACGCTGCGCGACTGGGCGCGGGTGGGACTGATGCTGGCGCATGACGGCGCGTGGAACGGCGCGCAGATCGTGCCGCGCGATTGGGTGCGCATGGCGACGCGCGCCGATCCCGCAAGGCCGCATTTATGGCCGGGCACGGCGACGCCGTTTTTCGGCTATGGCTATCAAACCTGGATTTTCCCGCGCAACACGGGGGGCTTCGCGTTGCTCGGCATTTACGGCCAGTCGATCTATGTCGATCCGGAGGCGAAGCTCGTGATGGTCCATTTGGCGGCGCGCGCGCGGCCGTCGAACAACCCGGAGGGCGCGCA
>JAMNXK010000232.1 GCA_023653245.1 Tagaea sp. | reverse complement strand
GCGGCGCGTTCCGGTCGCGGGCGTGGTTCGAGGTCAGGCGCAGCATCTCGGCGATGAGTCCGATCAAGCCCGACAAGGCGGCGACCAGCAAACCCAGCAGCGCGAACGCCCACGCGACCCAGCCGCCGGCGAACGACGCGATCGCGATCGCCAGGGCCGCGAAAGCCAAAGCGGCGAGCGTCACGCACAAGAACAGTTTCAGCGGATTGTGGAACAGGATCGCCTGCACGATGAATTGCAGCGTGCGCAGCGAATCGCGGAACAGCCGCACCTTGGTGACGCCCACGCGCTTGGCGTAGGGGATCGGCGCGTAAACCACGAACTTGCCGGTCGACATATAGGCGAGCGTGGCCGAGGTGGTGAAGCTGAACCCTTGCGACAGCGCCGGGAAGTGCTCGACGATGCCGCTGCGGCGGAAGGCGCGCAGACCCGAATTGGGATCGGGCACCGACTGGCCGGCGGTGAACTCGACCAGGAATTTCAGCAGCAGGCGCAGCGGATGCTTGAGCGCGGATTCGCGATACGCGGCCCCCTGGCGCGCGCCGACGGCCATGTCGAACCCGGCTTCGACCTTGGCGATAAGATCGGGAATGCGCTCGATCGGATAGGTGCCGTCCGCGTCGGTGATGGCGATCAGGTCGTGTTTGGCGGCGAGGATCCCGTCCTTGAGCGAACGGCCATAGCCGGCATTGGCGGGATGGCGGAGCACGCGCGCGCCCGCCGCTTCGGCGCGCGCGGCCGTCTCGTCGGTCGAGCCGTCGTCGACGACCACGATTTCGCCCGCGTGCCAGCCCGCGCCGTCGAGCATGGCGCGGATCGCCGCGACCGTGGGCGCGATCGCATCCTGTTCGTTGTAGGCCGGGACGATCACCGAGATCATGGGCCGCCTTTTAGACCCCAAACCGTTCGCGCCAAAGCGCAAAATTGGCCAGGGCGAACAGCTTGTGGCCGTTATCGGCGGCCCCCGAACGATGCGCGGCGACCAGGCTCTCGATCGCGCGGGGCTCGAATATCTCCCCGGCGAGGCGCGGCGCGTCCAGAGCGCCCGACCAGCCTTCGATCCAATCGGCGACCGGCGCGTTGAACCCGGCCTTGCGCCGGTCGAGCGTGGCGGCCGGCAAGCGGGCGCGCTGGCTGCGCTTGAGCACGCGCTTGCGCGCGAGCCCGGCCATCTTGAGCTCGGGCGCCAAACCGGCCGCGAATTCGGCCAGACGGTGGTCGAGAAAGGGCGCGCGCGCTTCGAGCCCGTGGGCCATGGTGGCGCGATCGACTTTGACCAGGATGTCGTCCGGCATCCAGGTGCGGATATCCACATAGCCCAGCCGGTCGAGCCAATGCAGATCGCGCGCGTCCTCGGCCGCGCGGCGCGTGTCGACATAGACGTCGACGTCGGCCACGCGCCGCCAGGCCGGGCGCAGCAGCGGCGCGATCTCGGCCGGCGCCAAGACGCGCCGCCAATCGGCGTGCGCGATCGCTTCGGGGCGCGCGGCGAAATCCAGGAAACGGCGCAGCTTGAAGTCCCACGTGACCTTGCCGCGCCGCGCGGGCAGGACCGCGCGCGCGAGGGTCCCCATCGCCCCGAGCGCGCCCGCCGGCAGCCAGGCGAGGTTGCGGCGCAAGCCGTCGGCGACATAGGTGTCGTAACCGCCGAACAGCTCGTCCCCGCCGTCGCCCGACAGCGCGACGGTCACGCTTTCGCGCGCGAATCGGGCGAGCATCCAGGTCGGCACCATCGAGGTGTCGGCGAAAGGCTCGTCCCAGGCGTCCGCCCATTGGCGCGCGGCGCCATCGGCGGACGCCACGACCCGATCGCGATGGGTCGTGCCCAGATGCCGCGCGGCCAGGCGCGCGTGCGCCGTCTCCGAGAATCCCGCCACGTCGAAGCCGACCGAGAACGTCTCCACCGTTTCGGGCGGTCGCGCGCGGCACAGGCTGGCCACGATCGCCGACGAATCGATCCCGCCCGACAGGAACGCGCCGACCGGCACGTCGGCGATCAGCTGGCCGGCGGCGGCGCGGTCCAGATGCGCCGCGAGGCCCGCCGCCGCCGCGTCGAGATCGCGCGGCGCGCCCGCTTGGCCGTAGTGATCGAGCAGCGACCAATAGGCGTGCGGACCCGAGAAGCCCTCGGGCCCGTCGCTCGCCCAGGTCGCGGGCGGCAATTTGCGGACGGCGCCCAGGATCGCGCGTTCGCCGCCGGTGTAGCCGAAAGCGAGGAAATGGCCGAGCGCTTCCTCGTCGAGCGCGCGGCCGACATCGCGATCCTCGGCCAGCGCGTCGAGCTGCGAAGCGAAGGCGACGCCGCCGGGCAGAGGCGCGTAGTAAAGCGGCTTTTCGCCGAAGCGATCGCGCGCCAGGAACAGACGCTTGTCGCGCGCGTCCCAGATCGCCAGCGCGAACATGCCGGTCAGGCGGCGCAGCGAGTCCGGCCCCCATTTCTTCCACGCCTCGAGCACGACTTCGGTGTCCGAGCGCGTGCGGAACGCGATCCCCTCGCGCGCCAGCGCCGCGCGGACTTCCATGAAATTGTAGATCTCGCCGTTGAACACGATGGCGTGGCGGCGCTCGGCGTCGAACATCGGCTGGCCGGCGGCCGCACTCAGATCGATCACCGACAAGCGGCGATGGCCGAGCGTCGCGTCGCCCAGAACCTCGACCGCGTGCGCGTCGGGCCCGCGGCGCGCCAACGCGCGGGTCATGCGCTCGACCGAAGGCCGCCGGTCATGCCCGCGCCGGTCGATCCGTCCCGCTATGCCGCACATCGGCCGCTCCTTCCCGCACCACGGATCATCGCGCGAGCCGCCGGAACTTCTTGCCGTTGCGCGAGACCGGGCCCGAATCGACGAAGCCGAGCTTGCGATAGAACGCGATCGCCCGGTTGGCCGGATCGTCTTCGGTCACCACCGCAAGCCGCGCCGTGTCGCGCGCGGCTTCCTCGACCAGCGCCTTGCCCAGCCCGCGCCCGCGCGCGGCTTCGTCGGCGAAGAGCAAAACGATCTCCGGCTCGGGCGAAGCCGCGTCGACGGCGATCGCCGCGCGCGACAGATCGAGCCAAGCGCGCGGATGGGCGACGGCCGCCGACAGCAGCGGCGTGGCGCTTCGCAGCCGCGCGCCCAGATCGCCGGGCCGCGCGCTGACCAGGCACGCGGCTTGGATCGCGCCCGCGCCGTCGCGCGCGGCGAGCAGTTTCTCGTGGCCCGAGGCCGCGCAAAACCCGTAGAAGGCCCGCGCGTAGGCCCGGCCCAACAACGCCACCAGCGAGCGCGGCAACGCTTGCGCGTGCAGCGCCGCCAAACGCGCCGCGTCGCCGGGCGCCAGAGGCGCGGTCATGCGCTCAATCGCCAAGCGGCACCCCGCGCGCGATGCGATCGGCATTGGCCATCGACAGCAGCAGCATGGTCGTCGCCGGCACGCTCGGAAAGACGCTCGCGTCGACCGCGTGAACGCGCGTCAGACCGAGCGGCCGGCCCAGGAAATCGCTCGCCGGCGCCGCCTCGGTTCCGCCCATCGGCAAGGAGCCGCCCAGATGATTGCCCTCGCCGGGGGCGACGACGCGCCAGCCGATCGGCGGAATATAGGTGCGCGTCGGCGCCAGCGCGTACCGGAACCCGGCGATCGCGGCGCGCGCGGCCGGTCCGCTCTTCGGCGATTCGAGCGTGCGGATGCGCAAACGGTCGAGCGGGCCCTCGCCGAGCGTCAGGCGCAAGACCAGGCCGCCCGAATAGTCGGAATGCAGGCCGCCCCAGCCGACCATCAGCCGGGCGAGCAGCGGCGCCAGCGCGCGGCGGCGCCATGCGCCTTTCGCCGGCGCGGGCCCGATACCGAGATGGGCGAGCAGCATCGGATTCATGCCGGTGATCTGCAGATGCGGCCGATGCGCGTAGCCCGGGGGCGCGGGCGGATCGACGAACAACCCCGCCAGCGTCACGCCGCGATCGTCGAGCGCGCCCGCCGGCGCGGCACGGCGCAAGATCGGGATCAGGATTTTCTGGCTGTCCTTCATCGCCACGTCGCGCTCGAACAGCCCGCGCGAACGCATGACGATGCGCGTGGTGGCGATCGCGCCGGCGGCGAGCAGGATGCGCGGATATCGCAATTCGAACGGCGCGCCGCTGGCGAGATCGAGCCCGCGCAAGACCGCGCCCGCCGGGTCTTCCTTCGCCTCGGTGACGAACGCGCCGCGCGCGATGCGCACCTTGCCGGCGCGCTCCAGGGCGGCCAAACGCGCGCCGGCGTCGAAGATCGCGCCGTAAGGACAACCCGACAGGCACATGCCGCAGGCGTTGCACGCGCCGCGCTCGATCGCGAGACGCGCGGGCGCGAGCCCCGCGCGCCCGGCCGCGTCGGCGCGCAAGGCGGCCATCTGCGGGCCGTAGGGCAAGTCGGGCGCGTTCGCCGGCAAGATCGCGCGCGCGCGATCCAGCGCCGCGCCTAGATCGCGCGCGATCTCGACGGGCCAATCGGCGAGATCGGCCGGCCCGGGGGCGAGCACGGCCGCCCCCCAGATCGTCGAATAGCCGCCGAAGGCGCGCGACGGCACGGGGCCCGTCGACTCGATCCCGAGCGCTTCGTCGGCGAACGCGAAATCCGAGCCGAACCACGCCTTGCGCGGCACCGCGCGCGCCGCGCCGGCCGCGGCGCGGGAAGCCGCGCGATCCTCAGCACGCCAATCCTCGGGCGCGGCCACCGCCAGGCGATCGCGCAGCGCGCGCGCTTCGGCCGGTGGCTCGGCGGCCACGTCGAAAATCTCGGGCACGATACCGCGCACGCCCAGCGCCAGCGCCGCGGCCAGCGCCGACGGGCCCGCGCCGACGATCGCCACTCGCGTCATCGGGATTTTTCGGCGAAGTATTCGCGGATCGCGCGCGTGGTCGCGTCGATGTCTTCGGCCTTCAGCCCCGGATAGGACGGCAGAT
>JAMNXK010000231.1 GCA_023653245.1 Tagaea sp. | reverse complement strand
TCGGCGAAGCCGTAATGCTTGGGATCGAGCTCGGGATGCGGCTCGCGCTTGGTCAGGCCCAGCGGATCGAGATTGGCTTCCAAATGGCCGCGCATGCGATAGGCGCGGATCAACATGATCGCCCGGATGGAATCCAGGGTGCGGGCCTTGGCCTGTTCCTCGGTCAGCCCTTCGACGATTGGTGCCGCGGCCGCGGCGGCGCCGTTGGCACCCCTGCCCTTGGCGGGCGGGGCCGCGGACGGATCGGCCGCCCCGATGACCTTGGACTTCTCGCGGCCCCAGCGCGGCACGTAATAGCCCGGCCCGTCGGCGAGCATCTCGCGCAACGCGCCGTGCCAGCTCGGATCCACGCTCGCCGGATCGGCGCGATAGCGGTCGAGCAGCTCCGCCACGAACACGGCGTTGCCGGCGTTGAACAGCGTGTCGAGATCCGGATGCGTCGCCATGTTTCCCTCGCCTCGGTTCAGCCCTTCATCGCCGTCAGCATCGTCGAGCCCAGCGCCGCCGGGCTGTCGGCGACGTGATAGCCGCACGACTTCATCGCCTCGATCTTGTCCCCGGCCGTGCCCTTGCCGCCCGAGATGATCGCCCCGGCATGGCCCATGCGCCGGCCCGGCGGTGCGGTCACGCCCGCGATGAACCCGACGATCGGCTTCTTGGTCTTGTGCGCCTTGTAGAAGGCGGCGGCTTCTTCTTCGGCCGAACCGCCGATCTCGCCGATCATGATGATGCCGGCGGTCTCCGGGTCGCCCAAGAACAGCTCCAGCGCGTCGACGAAGTTGGTGCCGTTGACAGGATCGCCGCCGATGCCGATGCACGTGGTCTGGCCGAGGCCCGCGGCGGTGGTCTGCGCCACCGCCTCGTAGGTCAGCGTGCCCGAGCGCGAGACGATGCCGATCTTGCCGCGCGAATGGATATGCCCGGGCATGATGCCGATCTTGCACTCGCCCGGCGTGATGACGCCCGGACAGTTCGGGCCGATCAGGCGCGTCTTGGAGCCGGCCATCGCGCGCTTGACGCGCACCATGTCGAGCACCGGAATGCCTTCGGTGATGCACACGACCAGGCGCAGCTTGGCGTCCACCGCTTCGAGGATCGCGTCGGCCGCGAAAGGCGGGGGCACGTAGATGACCGAAGCGTCGGCACCGGTCTGGTGCACCGCTTGGTCCACCGTGTCGAACACGGGCAGGTCGAGATGCTTGGTGCCGCCTTTGCCGGGCGTCACGCCGCCGACCATCTTGGTGCCGTAGGCGATCGCCTGCTCGGAGTGGAAGGTGCCTTGCGCGCCGGTGAAGCCCTGGCAAATCACCTTGGTGTTCTTGTCGACGAGAACGGCCATGTTACGCGGCCTCCTTCACGGCCTTGACGATTTTCTCGGCCGCGTCGGCGAGATTGTCGCCCGACACGATTTTGAGGCCCGAGGTCTTGAGGATCTTCTTTCCCAGATCGACGTTGGTGCCTTCCAGACGCACCACCAAGGGCACGTTGAGCGCCACTTCGCGCGCCGCGGCGACCACGCCTTCGGCGATCACGTCGCAGCGCATGATGCCGCCGAAGATGTTCACCAGGATGCCTTCGACGTTGGGGTCGGAGAGGATGAGCTTGAAGGCTTGCGTCACGCGTTCCTTCGTGGCGCCGCCGCCGACGTCCAGGAAGTTCGCGGGCTCGCCGCCATAGAGCTTGATGATGTCCATGGTCGCCATCGCGAGACCCGCGCCGTTGACCATGCAGCCGATATTGCCGTCGAGCTTGACGTAGTTGAGCTCGTGCTTGCCAGCCTCAAGCTCCATCGGGTCTTCTTCGTCCTCGTCGCGCAGCTCGGCGACTTCCTTGTGGCGGAACAGCGCGTTGTCGTCGAAGTTCATCTTGGCGTCGAGGGCGAGGACTTCGCCCGCACCGGTGACGACCAGCGGGTTGATCTCGACGATCGAGGCGTCGAGCTTGGTGAAGGCCTCGTACATGGCGGTCACGAACTTCACGCACGCGCCGACCTGCTTGCCTTCGAGGCCCAGCGCGAACGCCACCTTGCGCGCGGCGTAGGCTTGCAGGCCTTGGGCGGGGTCGATCGCGACTTTGACGATCTTCTCGGGGGTCTTGTGGGCGACCTCCTCGATGTCCATGCCGCCTTCGGTCGAGGCCATGATGGTGATGCGTTGCGTGGCGCGATCGACCAGCATGCCGAGATAAAGCTCGCGCTTGATGTCGCAGCCCTGCTCGACATAGATGCGCTTGACCTCTTTGCCCTTGGGACCGGTTTGCTTGGTGACCAGGATCTTGCCGAGCATCGCCGAGGCGTTCTTCTTCACCTCGTCGATCGATTTGACGACGCGCACGCCGCCTTTGCCGTTGGGATCGTCCTTGAAGCGCCCCGCGCCGCGCCCGCCCGCATGGATCTGCGACTTCACCACCCAAACCGGGCCGCCCAGCTCGCGGGCGACCTTCTCGGCCTCGTCGGGCGTGTAGGCCACGCCGCCTTTGGGCACGGCGACGCCGAATTTGGCCATCAGCGTCTTGGCTTGGTATTCGTGAATGTTCATGGGCGTTCCCGCGAGCGCGTTGAAGGGAAGGACGTTAGACCCGGTCGGGAGCGGGAGCAACCGCCCCCGCTCCCGGATACCGCGAGACGGCCGGCTTAGAGCTTGCCGTCGGCCTTGAGCAGCTTCTCGGCGACGCCGCACAGATCGCGCACGGCGGCGACGGATTTGTCGAAATTCGCCTTCTCGCCGGCATCCAGCGCGATCTCGACGACCTTCTCCACGCCGTTCTTGCCGATGATGCACGGCACGCCGACGTAAAGCCCCTTGAGCCCGTACTCGCCGTCGAGCATGGCGGCGCAGGGCAGCAGGCGGCGCTTATCGCGCAGATAGCTCGCGGCCATTTCGATCGCCGACATCGCCGGCGCGTAGAAGGCCGAGCCGGTCTTGAGCAGGTTCACGATCTCCGCCCCGCCGTCGCGCGTGCGCTTGACGATCGCATCCAGGCGCTCTTGCGTGGTCCAGCCCATCTTCACGAGATCGGGCAGCGGAATGCCCGCGACCGCCGAATAGCGCACCGAGGGCACCATCGTGTCGCCGTGGCCGCCGAGCACGAACGCCGTCACGTCCTCGACCGAGACCTTGAACTCCTCGGCCAGGAACCAGCGGAAGCGCGCGGAATCGAGCACGCCGGCCATGCCGACGACCTTGTTGGCGGGCAGGCCCGAAAGGACCTGCAGCACCCACACCATCACGTCGAGCGGGTTGGTGACCACGATGACGAAGGCGTTGGGGGCGTTCTTCTTGATCGCGTCGGCGACCGTGGCCATGACCTTGACGTTGATGCCGATCAGGTCGTCGCGGGTCATGCCGGGTTTGCGCGGCACGCCGGCGGTGACGATGATCACGTCGGCCCCGGCCATCGCCGAGTAATCGTTCGAGCCGGTGACCAGCGAGTCGAACCCGGCGACCGGGGAGGCTTCGGCGATGTCCAACGCCTTGCCTTGGGGGATGCCCTCGGCGATGTCGAGCAGGACCACGTCGCCCAGCTCCTGGAGGCCGGCGAGCAGCGCCAGCGTGCCGCCGATTTGACCCGCGCCGACCAGCGCGATCTTGTTGCGTGCCATACGGAATTTCCCCTTCTGCCCATCCCCCGGCGGAGGCCCCGACGGAGACATTGCGGTGCGAAAAATCTGCGGCCCGGGTTGTACCGCCCTTTTGGGGACGGCTTCAAGCGCGGAAGCCCGCCAGGGCCCGAGCTTTAGGGCGCGCGGCTGAATCGGGGGTTAACGGCGGGCTCAATGTCCGTAAGGGCGAAATCCGCGCCTTTGTACAAAAGCGGCCGGCCGGTCGCTTTGGCCAGAGCATAGGCGAAACAATCGCCGAAGTTCAGACGGGCGGGATGTCCCGTGCCCTTGCCGAACCGCCGATGCGCCTCGCGCGCGATCTCCATCTGGCGCAGATCGACTGAAACTGGGTGGAGTTCAAAGCGCACGACAAGCTCGTCGAGGATGGCTTCGCCGGCGGCGCCACCGCTCCGTTGTGCGACGATCGACGATTCGACGAGATTGACCGCTGAAATCGAACGCATGGACGATGCTTCGATGGCCGCAAGGAACGATGGCGACTCGTCCTCTTTCCTCAAAATTGCGATCAATGCGGAGGAATCGACGATCACTTCGGCAAGCCGGTCTCGTCGTCGTAAAGGTCTTCGATCTCGAAACGCGGTCCCGCCCGCATCAGTTTCGAGGACTGCTCGATAAGTGCCCGCACGGCATCCATATCGATTTTCCGATCCTGGTCTGGTGGCAATCTGGCGACACTGTCGCGCAACGAATTCAAGACCGCGCCGGTCAAAGTCTGACCGGTTCGGCGAGCCAGCGTCTGGGCGAGTTCGCGTACCTCGGGGTTCTTGAGGTTCAGCATGGCTTTGATCCGAATTCTACCATGGTAGAATAGACCGAAATCCGCCTGAAATCAACGCCGTGGGGCCGCTTCGACGAACACGTCGACCTGCTGGCCGACGAAGGCCGGGAAGGCGGGATCGGCGACCGCGTAGATCGCCTGGAGCACGCGCGTGTCCACGCGCTCGGACGTGCCGCCGGTGAGCGAGCGCTTGGGCACGACATAAGGCTCGACGCGCACGAAAGCGAGGTCGCTCGCCACGCGCGAATCCCCGCGCAGCCGCGCCAAGGCCTTCGCCCCGGGGCGCAAGCGCTGGGCGTCGACCTCGTCGATATCCACGCGCACATGCAAGGGCGTGAGATTGCCCATCAACGCCAAAGGTGTGGCGGGCGATCCGGCGACCGCGAATTCGCCCAGACGCACGTTGAGCTGCAGCACGCGCCCCGCCAGCGGCGCGCGCACCGTGGCGCGCGCCACGTCCACCGCCGCGCGCACGCGCAAGGCCGCCGCTTCCAGGCGCGTGGCTTCGAGTTCGGCGCGCTGGGCTTCGAGCACCTCGATCTGGCGGCGC
>JAMNXK010000230.1 GCA_023653245.1 Tagaea sp. | reverse complement strand
CGCTCGCGCCCGGGGCCCCGGGCCTGTTATATTGCGGCGCATATGGACGACCCGGTCTTCGAAGAAATCCGCCGCAACATAGCGGAATTGCGCACCGAACACCGCGATCTCGACGACGTGATCGCGCGCGTGTTGGAGCATCCGCCGGTGGACATGCTGCAGGTCCAGCGTCTGAAGAAGCGCAAATTGGCGCTCAAGGACCAGATCGCGCGGCTCGAAAGCCGCTTGCTGCCCGATATCATCGCCTGACGCCGCGCCTAAGGCGTCCGCGCCGCCCGCTTGCGCTCGTACATCTCGCGGTCGGCACTTTCCAGCAACCTGCCGATATCGTCCCCGCCGCGGAACGTGTACACGCCCCACGCGACCGACGCGCTGATCGCCACGCCGCGCCAATCCAGCGGCGTGTCCTGCACGACGCGCGCGAGCAGCTGGGCCTTTTCGTCGGCCTGCGCGTTGTCGGTGTAGACCAAGATCACGCCGAACTCGTCCCCGCCCAGGCGGCCGACGATGTCGGTGTCTCGCACGTTCTGCACCAGCAGGCGCGCGATATGCGCGAGCAACGCGTCGCCCGCCGCGTGACCGTGACCGTCGTTGACCGTCTTCAAGCCGTTGGCGTCGAAATAGACCAGGCTGGAGGCTTGGTCGTAGCGCTCGGCGAAAGCCTGCATGCGGCCGAGCTCGCGCAAGAAGGCGCGGCGGTTGAACACCGGCACGAGGCCGTCCTGGTCGGCGAGGCGTTCGAGATGGCTGGCGCGCGCCGTGGCCTGGACGACCTCTTTGCGCAGCCGATCGACCTCGGTCATCAGCTTGACGATGGCTTCGCGCACTTTGGGCGTGAATTCGGCCTCGGGGATGCCCATCACCAGGGCGATATCCTTGGGATCGCGCGCGCGCGCGGTCAATACCGGTGCCGCCGCCCCGGCGCGTGCGGGCGCGTCCGGGCGCCGGATGGGGGCGGCACCCGCGAGGCCGCCGGCTCTCGAAGAATCGGTGATCTTCATGTCGCTGCGGCCTGGATAACACGAATCGGCCCGCCCGGGCAGGCGCTTGCGCGGGCAAGGCGGGTGTCTATACTCCGCCGCTCGCGCGCGCGCCGAGGAGCGGAAGAAATGACACTCAAGCCGGTGGTCGGCGTCGTCATGGGCAGTCAGTCCGACTGGGAGACGATGCGCCACACTTGCGACATGCTGGAGCAGCTGGCGGTGCCGTACGAAAAACGCATCGTATCGGCCCATCGCACGCCCGAACGCCTCTACGCCTACGCCCAGTCGGCCGCCGAGCGCGGCCTGCGCTGCGTGATCGCGGGGGCGGGCGGGGCGGCGCATCTGCCGGGCATGATCGCGTCGCTGACGACCTTGCCGGTGCTCGGCGTACCGGTCGAATCCAAGACCCTCAAGGGGCTCGATTCGCTCCTGTCGATCGTGCAGATGCCGGCCGGGATTCCGGTGGGGACCTTGGCGATCGGCAAGGCCGGGGCGACGAATGCGGGCCTGCTGGCGGCGTCGATCGTCGCGGCCTACGACGCGCGGATCGCGCGCGAGTTGAAGCGTTTCCGCGACGCCCAGACCAAGCGGGTGGCGATGGCGCCGGTCGATGCGGAAGGGGCCGCGAAAAGGCGCCGTCCCGCGACATGAGCGGGCCCAAGGCGCTGGCGCCGGGCGCGACCCTGGGCATTCTGGGCAATGGCCAGCTCGGGCGCATGATCGCGCTGGCCGCGGCGCGTCTGGGCTATCGCACCCATTGCTACGGCCCCGATTCGGGCAGCCCGGCTTCGCAAGTCTGCGGCCGCGCGACCGAAGGCGATTATCGCGACGAAGCGGCGTTGAGCGCGTTCTTCGCCGCGTGCGACGCGGTCACCTACGAATTCGAGAACATCCCGGTCGAGGCGCTGACGCGCGTGGCCAAGCGCGCGCGCGGCAAGCTGCGCCCCTCGGCGGCGATCCTGTCGATCTGCCAGGACCGCATCGCCGAGAAGACCTTCTTGAATTCGATCGGCATCGCGACCGCACCCTGGCGCGCCGTGCGCTCGCTCGCCGATCTCGACGCGGGCCTCGCGGCCCTGGGCGCGCCGGCCATCCTCAAGACCGCGCGCATGGGCTATGACGGCAAGGGCCAGCGCAAGATCCGCGCGCGCGCCGACATCGCGCGCGCGCATGCCGAGCTCGGCGGGGCGGTGGCCATCCTGGAGGGTTTCGTCGCTTTCGAGCGCGAGATCTCGGTGATCGTGGCGCGCGATTCCGCGGGGCGCATCGCCGCCTATGTGCCGGTCGAGAACCGCCACAAGCATCACATCCTCGACGAAACTTTGGCGCCCGCGAAGCTGGCGCCCGCGACCGCCCGCGGCGCGCTGGCGATCGCGCGCAAGATCGCGCGCGAACTCGATCTGGTGGGGATCGTCGCGGTCGAGATGTTCGTGTCCAAGGGCGGCAGGATCGCGGTCAACGAGCTCGCACCCCGGCCGCACAATTCGGGCCATTGGACGATCGACGCCTGCCGCGTTTCGCAGTTCGAGCAGACCGTGCGCGCGGTCATGGGCTTGCCCTTGGGCGATCCCGCGCGCCATTCGGACGCGCGCATGAAGAACTTGATCGGCCGCGACGCCGATGCGTGGGCGCGGCTCGCCGCCGATCCCAAAGCGAGCTTGCATCTCTACGGCAAGGCCGAGGCGCGGCCGGGCCGCAAGATGGGCCACGTGACCCGGATCTTTCCGCGCAAGGGGCCGGGCTGACTACGGCTTGCCGTTCCCGCTCTCCAGCACGCCTTCCTTGACCGCGCGCTGCAGCTTCTCGAAGGCGCGCACTTCGATTTGCCGCACGCGCTCGCGGCTGATGCCGTATTTCTGCGACAGATCCTCGAGCGTCGCGGGCTCCTCTTGGAGGCGCCGCTCGGTGAGAATGCGCCGCTCGCGCTCGTTGAGCGTGACCATCGCCTTTTCGAGCAGCGCTTGGCGGCGCTTGGTTTCCTGGTCGTCGCCGAGTTTGACTTCCTGGTTGTCGTTCGCGTCGACCAGCCAGTCCTGCCATTCGCCGTCGCCGTCCGCGCGCAAGGGCGCGTTGAGCGAGTGGTCGGGGGCCGCCAAGCGCCGGTTCATCTGCACGACGTCGGTCTCGGGCACGTCGAGATCGGTGGCGATCTTCTTGACCGCCTCGGGGGGCAGATCGCCTTCTTCGAGCTGCTTCATCTGGCCCTTCATGCGGCGCAGATTGAAGAACAGTTTCTTTTGCGCGGCCGTGGTGCCCATCTTCACCAGCGACCAGGAGTGCAGGATGTATTCCTGGATCGCCGCCCGGATCCACCACATCGCATAGGTCGCCAGGCGGAAGCCGCGTTCGGGGTCGAAGCGCTTGACCGCCTGCATCATGCCCACGTTGCCCTCGGACACGAGCTCGGACAGCGGCAGGCCGTAGCCGCGATAGCCCATCGCGATTTTGGCGACCAGGCGCAGATGCGAGGTGACGAGCCGGTGCGCGGCGTCGGCGTCGGCCGCCTCGCGCCAGCGCTTGGCCAGCATGTATTCCTCGTCCTGCTCCAGCATCGGGAATTTGCGGATATCCTGGAGATATCGCGACAAATTGCCGTCCGGACTGGGTCCCGGCACGTGTGACGCCACGCTCGCTATGCTCCCCCTCCAAGACGCCACGAAAGACGGCGCCCGCGATTATTCTGACACGCCCGAACTTCCCCGCAAACTCGTCAATAACCGTGTGAAATCCGGCGCGTAAGCCCGCGCGAAGCGCAGATCTTCGCCGCTGCCGGGATGGCGGAAGCCCAGGATGAAGGCGTCGAGCGCTTGGCGGTCGAACGCCGGCAGCCCGGCGACCTTGCGCGCATAGGCCGGGTCGCCGAGCAGCGGACAGCCGATCGAGGCGAGATGCACGCGGATCTGATGCGTGCGCCCCGTGGCGAGACGGCACTCGATCAACGCGGCCTTCCCGCCGGACAATATCTCCAGCGTGCGATAGCGCGTGAGCGCTTGCTTGCCGCCCGCGCGCACCACGGCCATCTTCTTCCGGTCGCGCGGATTGCGGCCGATATTGCCTTGGATCTCGCCTGCGGCGGGCCGCGGCGCGCCCTTGACGATCGCCGCGTAGACGCGCTCGACCGTGTGCGCTTCGAACTGGGCGGCGAGATCGCGATGCGCCGCGTCGGTCTTGGCGGCGACCATCAATCCGCTCGTATCCTTGTCCAGGCGATGGACGATCCCGGGCCGCTCCACGCCGCCGATCCCCGACAGCGAGCCCTTGCAATGGGCGAGCAGCGCGTTGACCAGCGTGCCGCCGGCATGGCCGGGGGCGGGATGCACGACCAAGCCGGCGGGCTTGTCGATCACGATCAGATGCGCGTCCTCGTGCAGCACGGTCAGCGGAATGTCTTCGGCGGCCTGCGTGGCGGCTTGCGCCGCGGGAATGTCGAGGGTCACGCGCTCGCCCGTTTTGACCTTGCGCGAGGGGTCCTGTACGGTCGCGCCGTCGATGCGGGCATGGCCAGCTTCGATCAGCGCTTTGGCGCGGCTGCGCGACGCGACTGCGCCCAAAGCGTCCGCCAGCGCGCGGTCGAGCCTTGCGCCCGCCTGGTCTTCTGCGATGTCGAGTTCGATTCGGTCCGTCATGCGCGCGTTGAAAACGATCGTGATTTTCCTGGGCGGGTTGTGCGTCGTCGCCTTCGCCGTCCTGGTGTATGTGGTCGCGACCGGTGTCGGCAAGGGCCCCGCCGAAACCCCGCCGGCCGGGCCGCGCCCGCCGATCGCGGGATCGGCTTGGCCGGACCTCGCTTTGGGTGCGGCCATCGTCGATTCCTTCGCGCTCGACGGATTGCTCGCGGTGACGATCGCGACGCGCGAGGACGCCACCATCGTGGTGCTGGTCGATCCCAAGACCGGCCGCATCGTCGGCCGCGTGGTGGGCGCGCCGCGATGAATTTCGCCTCCGACAACACCGCGCCGGCCCATCCGCGG
>JAMNXK010000229.1 GCA_023653245.1 Tagaea sp. | reverse complement strand
CGGTAGCCGAGCGCGTCGCTGGCCGCGAGCACGCGCCGGGCGGTGTCCGCGCCGACTTGGTCGCGCCGGCCGTTGAGCACGTTCGACACCGTCATGGTCGTCGTCCCCGCTTTGCGGGCGACGTCGCGCAACGTCACGCGGCGGGCGCCATCGAGCATCAGTGCGACTCCCGGGGCGGCTCGGCGCCGGACGCGCCGACGAGGAAATCGAGGTCGCAGCCTTTGTCGGCCTGCAGGACGCGCTCGACATAGAGCCTCTCCCAGCCGCGTTCGTAGGGCGACACGAAGGGCCGCAAAGCCGCGCGGCGCACCGCCAGCTCGGATTCGGAAACGTCCAGGTGCAGACGCCGCGCCGCGACGTCGAGCGCGATCGTATCGCCGTCGCGCACCAGCGCCAGCGGCCCGCCGGCGGCGGCCTCGGGAGCCGCGTGCAGCACGACGGTGCCGAAGGCCGTGCCGCTCATGCGCGCGTCCGACACGCGCACCATGTCGCGCACGCCTTGACGCAACAGCTTGGCCGGGATCGGCAGATTGCCGATCTCCGCCATGCCCGGATAGCCCTTGGGCCCGCAATGGCGCAGCACCAGCACCGAGTCCGGTGCGACGTCGAGATCGGGCGCGTCGATGCGCGCCTTCAGGTCGTCGGGCCCGTCGAACACCACGGCGCGGCCGCGATGGCGCATGAGTTCGGGCGACGCGGCCGACGGCTTCAGCACCGCCCCGCCGGGCGCCAGATTGCCGCGCAAGACCGCAATGCCGCCTTGGGGCTTGAACGGTGCTGCGAGGCTGCGGATCACCTTGGGATCGTCGTTGCGCGCTTGCGCGATCGAATCGGCCAGCGTGCCGTAGGCGGTGGGTGCCGTCGCGTCGATCAGCCCGGCGATTTCCTTGAGCACCGCGGGCACGCCGCCCGCGCGGTGGAAATCCTCCATCAGATGGGCGCCCGAGGGCATCAGATCGGCCAGGCACGGCACGTCGCGCCCGTGCCGATCCCACTCGTCGAGGCCGAACGCGATCCCGACCCGGCCGGCGAGGGCGATCAGATGCACGACCGCGTTGGTCGAGCCGCCCAGCGCGGCGCAGAGCTTCACCGCGTTGGCGAAAGCGGCTTGCGTCAGAATCGTCGACGGACGGAGATCCGCGCGCGCCATCGCGACGGCGCGCGCGCCGCTTTCGAACGCCAGCGCCTTGCGCCGCGCATCGGCCGCCGGAATGGCGCCGTTGCCCGGCAGGGCCATCCCCAGCCCTTCGCACAGACTCGCCATGGTCGAGGCCGTGCCCATCGACATGCACGAGCCGGCACTGGGCGAGTTCGCCGCTTCGGCGGCCATGAACTCGGCGAGGCTCATCTCGCCGGCGCGCACGGCCGCATCGAACTTGATGATGCTGGTCCCCGAGCCGAGCTTCTGCCCGCGCCAATGGCCGGTCAGCATCGGGCCGCCCGAGACGACGATCGCCGGTACGTCGCAGCTCGCCGCCCCCATCAGCGCCGCGGGCGTGGTCTTGTCGCAGCCGACGAGCAGCACGACCGCGTCCATCGGCTGGGAGCGGATCGCGGCCTCCACGTCTATGCTCGCGAGATTGCGATAGAGCATGGTCGTGGGCCGCATCAGCGGCTCGGACAGCGACAGCACGGGAAATTCGAGCGGGAAGCCGCCCGCCTCGTAGACGCCGCGCTTCACGTGCTCGGCCAGCTCGCGCAGATGGCCGTTGCACGGCGTCAAGTCGGACCAGCTGTTGCAGATCCCGACGACCGGACGGCCGTCGAACATCCGCGCGGCATGGCCTTGGTTCTTCATCCAGCTGCGCGCGATGAAGCCGTATTTGTCCACGCGCCCGAACCAGGCCGCGCTGCGCATTCTCTTGCCGCCGCCGCCGCTCACGCGCGCGCCGGATACCCGCCATGCCACCAATGGGCCAGCGGGTTGGAATGCAGGATGCGCTCGATCGTGTCGTCCGCGACGCGCGGCAGGCGCGTGCCTTCGATCTGGTCGTTCACCCGGCGCAGGCCCTCGATCGAGTCCGCGACGGTGGTGAACGGGAAGTCCGTGCCCCAGAAGATCTTGTCGCGCGCGACGATGCCGTATTCCTGGGCGCAGACCAGGATGTTGTAGAACTGCCAGGGCCGGTAGTAGAGCGCCGAAACCTCGCAATAGACGTTCGGGTTCTTGCGCGCGACGACGATGCACTCCTCGTACCAGGGGTGCCCCATATGGGCCATGATCATCTTGAGATCGGGATAGCGCGCGGCGATCGTATCGACGTCCAGCGGCCGTCCTTGCGCGATCGGCGCGTTGGCGCCGAAGGTCGTGCCCATATGCATGGTCAAGGGCAGGTTCTTGCGCACGAGATACTCGTAGACCGGCACGAGCCTCGGATCGAGCAGCGACACGCCGTTGTAGATCGGCCCGAACTTGACGCCCTTGAGGCCCAGATCCTCGACCGCGTGGACCAGCAGATCCATGCAGTCGGGCATGCGCGGATCGACGCAAGCGAAGCCGACGAATTTCTTCGGGTCCATCGCGACCAGGCGCGCGGTCACCGCGTCGTCGCCGTCGATCCCGATCGAATCCTTGTAGCGCAGCGAAAAGACGATCGCATGGTCGACGTCCTTCATGCCGGCGGCGACGGTCGCGGGATCGGACTTGATCGAGAATCCGCCGGCCCGCGCGATGCCCGCGATCTTGGCGTAGAGCGGCAGGATCTGGCCGTCTTCGTAGACGTTGACGTGGCAGTCGACGATCATCGTCCGCTCCTCACAGAATGCCGTAGCGCGCGAACACGTCGGCGAGCTTGTCGCCGCGGCGCAGATCGGCGAGCGTGCTGCGCTCGCCTTTGACCTTCTCGAAGGCCAAGCGCAGGACCTCCGCCTCGATCTTCTTCGGGATCGCGACCGCGCCGTCGCAATCGCCGAAGATCAGATCGCCGGGCTCGATCCGCACGCCGCCGCATTCGACGGGCACGTCGATCGCCATGATCTTGCCGCGGCCCTTGGAATCCAGCGGCGCGATCCCGAAATGGAACACCGGAAAGCCCATCTTCCGGATCGCCTTCACGTCGCGCGTGCAGCCGTCCATCAGCGCGCCGGCCGCCCCGCGCACTTGCGCCGCCGTCGACAGCAGCTCGCCCCAGGGCGCGATGCGCGCGGGGTTCGAGCAGGCGAAGACGGGGATTTCGTCCTTGGCGAGCGAGTCGATAAGGGCGATCTCGAGCTCGTAGGGATTGGAGCCTTCGGGGACGTGATAGACCTCCATGAACGCCGCCGTGCGCGCGCGCCCCACCATCACGCTCGCCTCGTCGAGCGGCCGCACGCGCGACGGCAAAGCCTGGTTCATGTGGCCGAGCTGATCGAGACAATCGGACAACACGGCGGTGAACAGGGTTTCGCGCATTTGGGCGTAGGTCGCATTCATCACATGGCTCCGGGCTTGCGGTTCGCGGCACGTTGGACGTGGAGAAGCTGATCGGCGGTGCTGGTCCCCGGCGGCAAGCCGCGCGGCCGCCGGCCGACGCCGTCGATGCAATCGGTCATGCGCGCTTTGGCGTAGAGCTTGGGCGGCAGCGAAGGATCGCGCTTGTCAGCCAGCCGCGGCGGGATCGTGGTCCATTCGGACGTGCGCGGCTCGTCGGCGCGGCCGAAATACAGATGGATCGTGCGCCGCTCGGCCGAGCCGAGCTTGAGCTTGCCCGCGTGGATGCAGCGCGCGTGGAAGATGAAGGCGGAGCCGGCGGGCCCGAGCGCGTCGGTTTCCATGCCCGGGCGCACGTCTTCGGGGCGCATGTCCGCGCGCGGCCCGTGCGTGCCGGGCACGATCGAGAAGCAATGGTCGCGCGCGGTCACGTCGGTCAGGTAGTAGACGACCGAGATCGGCTTGATCTCGAAGCGCCGGTCGAAGGCGCGGATGATGTCGCGATGCCAGCCTTTGAGTTCGCCCACGTCGTCGACGGGCTTGCGCTGGATCAGATCGAGCTCCTCGAAAGCGAGATCGGGGCCGATCAGCGCTTCGAGCAACGGCCGCAGCTTCGGATTTTCGATGGCGAAGTCGAACGCGTCCGTACGCGGCAGGACGTCGGGCGTCGTCACGAAGGAATCGGAGAAGCGCGCCCAATCCTCCGGCCAGCGCGTCAGATGGTCGAGAAAGGCGCGATCGAGCCGTGCCACTTCGGCGGCGTCGAGCGCTTCGGGCACGACCAGGAAGCCGTCGCGCTCGAAGTCCGATTTCATGCGGTCGAGATTCATGGGCGTCCCTCCGATCTGCGCCGCGTCGTGTCCGGCGCGTTCAGGAATTCGGGCTTCAGCGCGGCGCCGATGCCCGGTGCCGAGGGCGCGCGCATGATTCCGCGCTCGACGTGCGGCAGGCCGCCGGCGATCTCCGCGTACCAGCCGCGCAAGTACGCGCGCACGGTCTCTTGGACCTCGGCTGTGGGGGCGTGGATCGACAGATGCGCGCCGGCGGCGAAGCCGATCGGCCCGGTGCAATCGTGCACCGCGAAGGGCAGCGCCGCGCGCGCGGCTTTGGCGACGATGGCGCGCGCTTGGGTGATGCCGCCGCACCAGCCCGGATCGCAGCACACGATCCCGAACGCGCCGGCTTCGAGGGGCGCGTCGAACGACGAAGCCGGCGCCAAGGTCTCGCAGCCCAGGATCGGAATGCCGGTGCCGCGCGCCAGCGCCGTCACGCCCGCCGTGTCGTCCATGCGGATCGGGTCTTCGATCCAGGCGGGGGCGAGCGGGGCGAGCGCCGCGACGATGCGTTCGGCGCTCGCCCGGTCCCACAGCGCGTGGAGCTCGACCATCAACTCGATTCCGTCGCCGACCGCGTCGCGCGCGCGTTTGAAGGGTTCGAGACCTTCGTCGATCTGCGCTTGCGTGATGCCGCGGCCCTGGTTGGCGAAAGCGGCGCGATCGAACGGCCAAATCTTCATGCCCGAGACGCCCTCGGCGACGAGCTCGCGCGCCCGCGCGCCCGCGT
>JAMNXK010000228.1 GCA_023653245.1 Tagaea sp. | reverse complement strand
CGATACCAGTCGATCGCGGCCGCCAAATCGACCGGCGCGCCCTCGCCGCGCTCGCTCATCAGCCCCATGCCGAACTGGGCCCGCGGCTCGCCGAGTTCGGCCGCGCGGCCGAACCACTCGCGGGCGCGGGCCATGTCCTTCTCCACGCCGCGGCCCACGTAGTGCGAACTGCCGAGCCAATACGCGGCCGCGGGCAGGCGCGCGCTCCACGCGCGCTCGAACAAACGGATCGCGGCGGGCTCGTCTTTCGGCACGCCCGAAATTCCTTCGGCCGTCAGCAAGCCCATTTCGACATAGGCGGCGGGCTCGCCTTTGCCCATCGCCTCCATCAGCAAGCGCACGCTTTCCGACGCGTTGCGCGGCACGCCGTCGCCGCGCCGGTGCATATAGGCCAGGCGCACCAGCGCCTCGCCTTCCGGCGTCGAGCGCAAGGCGGGTTCCGCCGGTGCGGCCGTCACCGGCCGGTTGGCCTGGTCGGGCGCGCACGCCGCCAGCGCCGCCGCCAAAACTCCCGCCAAAATCAGCCGAAGGCCCCGCATGGGAAAATCATGGCGCGGCACGGCAGGTTCGGCAAGCCCCTGGCGGGCCCGTCGCCGTGCGGGCTAAGGTCCCGGACCGGCTTTCCTCCAACCCACGGAATTCCCATGCCCGGCACGATCGACGCCCGCCTCAGGGAGCTCGGCATCGAGCTTCCCGCCGCTTCCACCCCCGCCGCCAACTACGTGCCCTATGCGATCAGCGGCAAGCTGGTGTTCATCGCCGGCCAGATCACCAACAAGGACGGCAAACCGCAATATATCGGCAAAGTCGGCCGGGAATTCGGCGTCGAGGAAGGCCAGGCGGCGGCGCGCTTGTGTGCGCTCAACATCTTGGCGCATCTCAAGAACGCCTGCGGCGGCGATCTGGACAAAGTCGCGCGCTGCGTGCGCCTGGGCGGCTTCGTCAACGCGCCGCCCGAATTCGGCGACCAGCCCAAGGTGATCAACGGGGCGTCGGACCTGATCGTCCAAGTCTTCGGCGACAAGGGCAAACACGCGCGCGCGGCGGTGGGTGTGGGCTCGCTGCCTTTCGGCGTGGCGGTCGAAGTCGACGCGATCTTCGAACTCGCGTGACGCTGGGCGAACGCCTCGCGCAAGCGGGCCTGACGCTGCCGCCGGCGTTCCGGCCGGTGGCGAGTTACGTCGGCGTCACGCGCGCGGGCGCCCAGCTGCACGTCTCGGGCATGGGCCCGACCGAAGGAACGCGGATCGTCGAAGCCGGAGCGATTTCCGGCGCGGATGACCTCGTCAAGGCCAAGCGCGCCGCGTGGCTCACCGGGCTCAACCTGCTCGCCCAGATCGAGCCCGAGGCGCGCGTGGCCAGGCCGCTCAAGGTCTTCGCGCTGGTCAATTGCGCGCCGGACTTCGTCGCGCTCGACGAAGCGGTCGCCCCCGCGCGCGCCCTGTTCGCGGGGCTGTTCGGCCATCCCGGCGCCTGGACGATCGTCGGCGCGCCGTGCCTGCCTTTCGCCATCTCGACCGAGATGGAAGCGATTTTCGCGCTGGAAGATTGACCGGCGCGGTCTATCCTCCTCGCCATGCCCGATAGCGGCCCGGACCTGACGATCGAATCGGTCGAACGCCTCGCCGAGATTCCGGCGGCGGATTGGGATGCGTGCGCGGGCGGCGGCAATCCGTTTCTGAGTTTCGCGTTCCTCGACGCGCTCGAGGAATCGGGCTGCGTGGGCGCGCGCACCGGATGGGCCGCGCGCCATCTGATCGCCCGCGACGCGAGCGGCGCGGTCGTCGGCGCCGTGCCGCTTTACGTCAAGAGCCACAGCCAAGGCGAATATGTCTTCGACCATTCCTGGGCCCAGGCCTACACCAACGCCGGCGGTCGCTATTACCCGAAGCTCCAGGCTTGCGTGCCCTTCACGCCCGTGCCGGGCGCGCGGCTGCTCGCAAGGCCGGGTTCCGCGCGCGACGCGGTGCGCGAGGGCCTGGCGCGCGCGCTGGCGGGCTTGCCGCGCCGGACGGGTGCCTCCTCGCTTCACGTGACGTTCTGCGACGACACCGACGCCGAGCTGCTCGCCGATAGCGGCTTCGCGCTACGCCGGGGCGTGCAGTTCCACTGGGCCAATCGCGGCTACGCCACGTTCGACGATTTCCTGGCGACGCTGAGCCATTCGCGGCGCAAGGCGATCCGCCGCGAGCGCCGCGATGTCGCCGAAACCGGCATCGAATTCGTATCGCTGGCGGGCGGCGATATCGGCCGCGAGCACTGGGACGCGTTCTACGGCTTCTACGTTTCCACCTCCGACCGCAAATGGGGCAACCCCTATCTCAACCGCCGCTTCTTCGACCTGCTGCACGAGCGCTTGGCCGCGCGCACGCTGCTGGTGATGGGCCGCAAGGACGGCGAGTGGGTGTGCGGGGCGCTCAATCTGATCGGCGACGACGCGCTCTACGGCCGCAATTGGGGGGCGAGCGTGGACGTGCCGTTCCTGCATTTCGAGGCGTGCTACTACCGCGCGCTGGACTTCGCCATCGCGCGCAAGCTCGCGCGCGTCGAGGCGGGCGCGCAGGGCGAGCACAAGCTCCAGCGCGGCTACATGCCGGTCTCGACCTGGAGTGCGCATGCGCTGCGCGATCCGGGCTTCGAGAAAGCCGTGCGCGAGTTCTGCCGCGCCGAGGACGAAGCGATGCGCGAGCAGATCGCCGCCCTCGCGGCCGAGGGGCCGTATAAATGACCCTGCCCGCCATCGTCGATTTCGCGCGCGAAGGCAACGATCCCGCGCGCTATCAAGCGCTCGGCCGCGATTGGCTCCTGGCCGTCGCCGACGTCGAAGCGAGCACGGCGCTCGCCGGTGCGGGCCGCGATCGCGACGTGAATTTCGTCGCCGGTGCGGCCGTCGCCGTGCTCACGCGCGTCGCCACCAATCCGCCCGACACCACCGCCTGCCAATTCGGCGGCGACGGTGCGATCGCCGCCGTCGCGCCCGAATGCGAAGCGGCGACGCGCGACGCCCTCGCCGCCCTCGCCTTCTGGGCCAAGAACGAGATCGGCGTGCCGTTGCGCGTCGGCCTCGTCCCGGTCGGCGCGCTGACCGATGCGGGGTACGACGTGCGCGCGGCCTTGCAGGATTTCGGCGGCGGCAACGTCTTCGGCCAGTTCTTCGGCGAGGGCGTGATGGCCGCCGACGCCTGGGTCAAGGCCGACGCCCGCTGGCGCATCGCGCCGGCCGAAGGACCTTTGCCGGGAATCGAAGGCCTGTCGTGCCGCTGGCAGCCCGTGCCCGCATCGCGCGGCCGGGTCATGTGCGTGATCGTCGATCCCGTGCCCGGCGAACGCGGCCGCGAAGCGCTGGCGCGCCTGTCGGCGGCGTTCGAGACGATCGTGCCCGGCGCGACCGCCGCCCCGCTGGGCGATGGCGCCCGCTTGTCGCCCAAAGGCGTGCCCGCGCGCCGGGCGCTGGAAGTCGAGATGCGCGCCCAGCCGCGCGGCAAACGCCTGGCGCGCCTC
This sequence comes from Tagaea sp., assembly GCA_023653245.1. The sequence goes on along the minus strand of JAMNXK010000228.1, from coordinate 1,472 downwards.
GCGGCGGCCTTGGCCGGGATGGCGATCCTGAAAATCGTCCACGCGCTGGGCGGCAAGCTCGGCAAGATCGACACGAACCGGTACCGCCGAACGCTGGCCGAGCGCTCGGACCATCGCAAGCTTGCGGGCGGACCGCGTCTGGTGCTCGACGTGACCGACGCCGAGGCCGAAGCGATCGAAGCCGCGCTCGCGCGCGAGGAGGCGGCCGGGAACGTCGCCTACGGCACCTCGCGCGCCGGCGCGACCACGATCACCTGCCTGGTCGGCGATTTCATGGCCGACCGGCATATCCATTTCGTGGACGGCGACGGGCTGGGCTTCTGGCGCGCGGCGTCGGCGTTGAAGGGCAAGCGGGTCAAGGGTCCTTCTTGAGTCCCTCGGCGGCGGCCGGAACGTCGGCGCCGAGCTCCTTGAGCTTGGCGCGCAGCATCTCGTTCTGGGTCTGGGCGATCAGCGCGTTCTTGGTCATCAGGCGCAGATTCTCGGTGAACATGCGCAAGAGCGCGCGCACGAAGGGATCGGCCGCGCGCATCTTGTCGGTGAACTGGTCGGCCGGCACGATCAGCACGGTCAGGTTCGTGACGGCGATCGCGTCGGCCATGCGCCGATTGCCGTCGATCAGCGCCATCTCGCCGAAGATCTCGCCTGCCGCGAGCTTGGCGATCGATTTCGGTTTGCCGCCGACATTGCGCACGATGTCGACGACGCCGCTTTCGATCACATAGGCGGCGTCGCCCGTGTCGCCGGCGCGAAAAATCGCCCGTCCGGCGGCGTAGTGCTTGCGCGGCAAAATCCCCTGCGACATGTCGCGATTATGGCCCGGTTTGCCACGCCGATAGAAGGGCCTCGGCGGAAATCTTGCGGGGCTCGGCGCGCGGCGCGGCGGCGGCGCCGTCGATCCGGGCGGGAAACCGGCCCAGAAGTCCGCGCGCGGCGAGCTGCGGATGCGAAGCCATCTCGCCCGGTTCCAGCACGACCGCGAAACAGCAATCGACCGGCCCCAGCAGCGCTTCCCATTGGGCGAGCGTCCGGCCGCCGAACAGCGCTTCGAGATCGGCGATCAGCGCGGTCTGGGGAAAGGGCTCGCCTTGGCGGGCGATCCAGTCCGGCCTTTCGATCGCTTGGCAGAAATTTGCCCAGAATTTGGGCTCGATGGCGCCGAGCGTGACGTGGCCGTCGGCGCAGGCGTAGACTCGGTAATATGCCGCTCCGCCGTTCAGCAGCGCCGCCGCGCGGTCCTGGGCGAAGCCCGGCACGGCGTGCTGGGCGAGCAGCGGTCCCTGCCAGGCCGAGACGGTGTCGGCCAGACTGGCGTCGATGTAGACGCCCTTCCCCGTCGCGGCGCGGCCCAGCAGCGCCGACACGCACGCGAAGGCCGCGAACTGGCCGGCGGCGTAGTCGGCCGTCGGCGGATGCGCGATCTGCGGACTCGCTTGCGTGCCCGAGGCCCACAGCCCGCCGGCGGTCGCCAT